>JBATMU010000198.1:0-13558 GCA_049289995.1 Rhizobiaceae bacterium
TTGAGGACAGGTATATGAACGCAAAACTTTCCCTTACCGATAGGGTTGCCTGCTGGTCCTGCGTGCAATGGACGGCGGCAAAAACCAGCATTGCGGCGATTGCAAGCCTCGGTGCGGCGGCATGGACGGGCGAGGGCGACTGGCTCTTGCTGGCCGGGTTTTTCGGCGCATTCGGCGTGCTAGCAATCGGCGCAAGCCTGTTGGTTTCCGCCAAAACCGGCCCGACATGCAACATGGAGCGGGGCAACGATCATGCTCGCTGATCAAGACCGCATCTTCACCAATATCTATGGCCGCTTTGACAAGACCATTGATGGGGCGATTGCCCGCGGCCATTGGGACGGCACCAAGGGGCTGATCGAAAAAGGCCGCGACTGGATCGTCAACGAGATGAAGGCGTCAGGCTTGCGCGGGCGCGGCGGGGCAGGGTTCCCGACCGGGCTGAAATGGTCGTTCATGCCCAAGGCCTCCACCGATGGCCGCCCGTCCTATCTGGTGGTCAATGCCGACGAATCCGAGCCGGGCACCTGCAAGGACCGCGAAATCCTGCGCAATGATCCGCATACGCTGGTCGAGGGCTGCCTGATTGCCGGTTTCGCCATGGGCGCGGTGGCCGCCTATATCTATGTGCGCGGCGAATTCATCCGCGAACGCGAGGCGCTGCAGCGGGCCATTGACGAGGCCTATGATCGCAAATTTCTCGGCAAGAACAATGTGCACGGCTTCGATTTTGACGTGTATGTCCATCACGGGGCCGGCGCCTATATCTGCGGCGAGGAAACAGCGCTGCTCGAAAGCCTGGAAGGCAAGAAGGGCCAGCCGCGCCTCAAGCCGCCATTCCCGGCCAATGTCGGCCTCTATGGCTGCCCGACCACCGTCAACAATGTCGAATCCATCGCCGTTGCGCCGACCATTTTGCGGCGCGGCGCGGCATGGTTCTCCTCGTTTGGCCGTCCCAACAATGTCGGCACCAAGCTTTTCTGCGTGTCCGGCCATGTCAACACGCCGGCCACCGTCGAAGAGACGATGGGCATCACCTTCCGCGAACTGATCGACACCCATTGTGGCGGCATTCGCGGCGGCTGGGACAATCTGATGTGCGTCATCCCCGGCGGCTCGTCCGTGCCTTTGGTGCCCGCCGAACAGATCATCGACACGCCGATGGATTTTGACGCGCTGCGCGATCTCAAATCCGGCCTCGGCACGGCAGCCGTCATTGTCATGGACAAGTCGACCGACATCGTCAAAGCGATTGCCCGGCTCAGCTATTTCTACAAGCACGAAAGCTGCGGCCAGTGCACGCCCTGCCGCGAAGGCACCGGCTGGATGTGGCGCGTCATGGAACGGCTGACGCGCGGCGAGGCGCACAAGCGCGAAATCGACATGCTGCTCGACGTGACCAAACAGGTCGAGGGCCACACCATCTGTGCGCTGGGCGATGCGGCTGCCTGGCCCATCCAGGGCCTGATGCGCCACTATCGCGGCGAAGTCGAACGCCGCATCGACGAATTCTCGCGCAACAGCCACCGCACCGAACCGGTGCTGGCGGCAGCGGAATAACAAGCAGGCGGGCGGCAAACGCCCGATGGACAGAGACGAGGCAGCGGGAAACAAGACAGGAGCCGGAAGGACATGTCAGTGACACCGAAACCCTCAATGAAGGACGAAACGGCAGTGAACAAAGGCAGGGCAGACTGGGCGGGAAAGGATGCAGCGGAACTCTCCGCAGCACTTTTCGCCATGCCTTTCAATGCCTGCGCCACCGCTTCCGCCATGATGCTGGCCGCAGCCGGCCAGGCCGCAGGCATGTGGCTGCAAACCGTGGAGGGGGCATTCGCCAGCCGTTCACCGGCCGAACACGGCCCGGCTGCTGATCCGCTCGAGTTTCTCGCCTATTCGGCAACGCCGGAAGGCCCGCTTGAAGGCGATGACGCACCGGTGAAAACCGCGCGCGCCAAGACGGCAAAGCCTTTGAAGGCCAAGAACGCCGCCGTCACAGAACCAAAAGACGCATCCTTGCTTATGCCCGAGGATTTCCGCCAGCCGTCTTCGATGGAAATTCCTGCCAAGCCCGACGATCTCAAGCTTATCGTCGGCATCGGCCCGAAACTCGAACAGGTGCTGAACGGCCTCGGAATCTGGACCTTTGCCCAGATTGCGAAATGGGGTGAGCCCGAAATCGCCTGGGCAGACGACTACCTGCAGTTTCCCGGCCGCATCGCCCGTGACGGCTGGGTGGCGCAGGCAAAAACCTTGGCGGGGGCATGATGCACCTCGCCGAGCTCAACATCGCCGTGCCGAAATATCCGCTCGATGATCCGCGCATCGCCGATTTCATGGACAATCTGGAGCGCATCAACGGGCTGGCGGCAACGATGCCCGGTTATGTGTGGATGCACAAGGATGACACCGGCCATGCCATGCACATCCCGACTCCATGGCCGGGTGCGGCCGCCAATCTGACCGTTTGGGAATCGGCCGAACATCTGGAGCATTTCGTCTGGAACACCGTCCACAAGCGGTTCTACAACCGCAAGGCCGAGTGGTTCTCTGCCATGCAGTCCCACCATTTCGTCATGTGGCACGTTGAGGAAGGGCATCGCCCGACCTTGCTCGAAGCCCGCGACCGTCTTGCCCATCTCGACACCCATGGAAACAGCGACTTTGCCTTTGGCTGGTCGCATCTGTCCCACATCAAGCTCTGGCAAAGCCAGCGCTGCGCCTGACATCCGGAAAGCCCAATCATGGCCAAACTCAAAGTTGACGGCAAAGAGATCGAGGTTCCCGATCACTTCACGCTCCTGCAGGCGGCGGAAGCGGCGGGTGCGGAAGTGCCGCGCTTCTGCTTCCATGAACGGTTGTCGATTGCCGGCAATTGCCGCATGTGCCTGGTCGAAGTGAAGGGCGGCCCGCCCAAGCCGCAGGCCTCTTGCGCCATGGGCGTGCGCGACCTGCGCCCCGGCCCGAATGGCGAAGCGCCGGAAATGTTCACCAATACGCCGATGGTCAAGAAGGCCCGTGAAGGCGTGATGGAATTCCTGCTCATCAACCATCCGCTTGATTGCCCGATCTGCGATCAAGGCGGCGAGTGCGACCTGCAAGACCAGGCCATGGCGTTTGGCGGCGACAAGGCGCGCTACCAGGAGAACAAGCGCGCTGTCGAAGACAAGGATATCGGCCCGCTCATCAAGACGGTGATGACCCGCTGCATCCATTGCACGCGCTGCGTCCGCTTCACCACGGAAGTCGCCGGCATCACCGAAATGGGCCTGACCGGCCGCGGCGAAGATGCCGAAATCACCACCTATCTGGAAAAGGCCCTGACCTCGGAACTGCAGGGCAATGTCATTGACCTCTGCCCGGTTGGCGCGCTGACCTCAAAACCCTATGCTTTTGCCGCCCGGCCCTGGGAGCTGACCAAGACCGAGACCGTGGACGTCATGGACGCGGTCGGCTCGGCCATCCGCGTTGATACGCGCGGCCGCGAGGTCATGCGCATCATGCCGCGCGTCAACGAAGCGGTGAACGAGGAATGGATTTCCGACAAGACCCGCTTTGTCTGGGACGGCCTGCGCACCCAGCGCCTTGATCAGCCCTATGTCCGCAAATCCGGCAAGCTGAAGCCCGCCACCTGGGCCGAGGCGTTTGCCGCCATTGCCAAGGCGATTTCGAAAACCACGGGCGAAAAAATCGGCGCAATTGCCGGCGATTTGGCTTCGGTCGAAGAGATCTATGCCCTGAAGCAGATCATGGCCGCGCTCGGTTCGCCGAACATGGATTGCCGCCAGGATGGCGCAGCCCTTGATCCGGCCAAGGGCAGGGCCGGCTATATTTTCAATCCGACCATCGAAGGCATTGAAGCCGCCGATGCGCTGCTGCTGATCGGCGCCAATCCGCGCATGGAAGCGGCGGTCCTCAATGCCCGCATCCGCAAGCGCTGGCGCATGGGCAATTTCCCGATCGCCTCAATCGGCGAGATGGGCGAATTACGCTATGATTACGAGCGCTTGGGCGCAGGTCCGGAATCACTTGCTGAGCTGGCCGAAGGCAAGGGCAAGTTTGCCGCCGTGCTGAAAAAGGCGGCGCGTCCGATGATCCTCATCGGGCAGGGCGCGCTTGCCCGGGCCGACGGCGCAGCCAATCTTGCCCTTGCTGCGCAGATCGCGGTCAATTGCGGGGCGGTCAAGGACGGCTGGAACGGCTTTGCCGTGCTGCATACGGCGGCAGGCCGGGTTGGCGGGCTCGATCTCGGCTTTGTGCCGGGCAAGGGCGGGCGCGATGCTAGCGCCATGATGGGCGCGATGGACGTCTTGTTCCTGCTTGGCGCTGACGAATTGGCCATGGACAGGATCGGCACGGCCTTCACCATCTATATCGGCAGCCATGGCGATGCTGGCGCCCATCGCGCCGATGTCATCCTGCCGGGTGCTGCCTGGACCGAAAAGTCCGGCACCTATGTCAACACCGAGGGCCGCGTGCAAATGACCAACCGCGCCGGGTTTGCGCCCGGTGATGCGCGCGAGGATTGGGCGATCCTGCGGGCGCTGTCGGCCGAGCTTGGCCACGCGCTGCCGTTCAATTCGCTGTCCGGGCTGCGCAAGGCGCTTTATGCGCAATACCCGCATTTTGCGGCGATCGGCGAGATTGCCGCCGGTTCGGGCGAAACCATTGCGGCAATGGCCAAAAAAACCGGGAAATCGGGCAAGGCCCCGTTTGCGTCGGCGGTCAAAGACTTCTATCTGACGAACCCGATTGCCCGGGCTTCGCGCGTCATGGCGGATTGCTCGGCACTCGCCAATGGCGGCTTCAGGCAAGCGGCGGAATAGGAACCGGTGATGGCGTCGTTCTTCGAGATCTGGATCTGGCCCCTGGTGATCATCGTCGCCCAGTCGCTGCTGCTTCTGGTGGCGCTGCTGGTCTTCACCGCCTTCATTCTCTATGCCGACCGCAAGATCTGGGCGGCAGTCATGCTGCGGCGCGGCCCCAATGTGGTCGGCCCGTGGGGCCTGCTGCAATCCTTCGCAGACATGCTGAAATTCGTCTTCAAGGAGCCGGTCATACCGTCCGGCGCCAACAAGGTGATTTTCCTGATGGCGCCCTTGGTGTCCTCGGTTCTGGCGCTCGCTGCCTGGGCGGTCATTCCGCTCAATGCCGGCTGGTCGGTGGCCGAAATCAATGTCGGCATCCTCTACGTTTTCGCCATTTCCTCGCTGGAAGTCTACGGCGTCATCATGGCCGGCTGGGCGTCGAATTCGAAATACCCGTTCCTCGGCGCGCTGCGCTCGGCCGCCCAGATGGTGTCCTACGAAGTCTCCATCGGCTTTGTCATCGTCACCGTCCTGCTCTGTGTCGGCTCGCTGAATTTCACCGACATCGTCATGTCGCAGCAGGACGGCCTCGGCACGCGCCTCGGCCTGTCGCCCTCGCTGCTCGACTGGCATTGGCTCAGCCTGTTTCCGATGTTCGTGATCTTCTTCATCTCCTCGCTGGCCGAAACCAACCGTCCGCCGTTCGATCTGGTGGAAGCCGAATCCGAGCTCGTGGCCGGCCACATGATCGAATATTCGTCGACGCCCTACATGATGTTCATGCTCGGCGAATATATCGCCATCCTGTTGATGTGCGCGCTGACCACGATCCTGTTTCTGGGCGGATGGCTGCCGCCGTTCGATTTTGCGCCCTTCACCTGGGTGCCGGGCATTTTCTGGTTCGTGCTCAAGCTGTGCATGGTGTTTTTCATGTTCGCCATGGTGAAGACCATGGTGCCGCGCTACCGCTATGACCAGCTGATGCGGCTGGGCTGGAAAGTGTTCCTGCCGATTTCGCTGTTCATGGTCGTCGCCACCGCCTTTGTACTGAAATTCACCGGATGGGTGGCGTGATGGGTGTTGTGTCAAAAAAGGGAGCGCGCCCATGACCGGCCTTGTGCAAGCTGCAAAAGCCCTGCTGCTGACCGAATTTGTCGGCGCATTCTTTTTGACCATGCGCCAGTTTTTCGTGCCCAAATACACGATCAACTATCCGCATGAAAAAGGCCCGGTCAGCCCGCGCTTCCGCGGCGAGCACGCCTTGCGCCGCTATCCCAATGGCGAAGAGCGCTGCATTGCCTGCAAGCTGTGCGAAGCGATCTGCCCGGCCCAGGCCATCACCATCGAGGCCGGCCCGCGCCGCAATGACGGCACCCGCCGCACCGTGCGCTACGACATCGACATGGTGAAGTGCATCTATTGCGGCTTCTGCCAGGAAGCCTGCCCGGTGGACGCCATTGTCGAGGGGCCGAATTTCGAATTCGCCACCGAGACGCGCGAGGAACTTTACTACGACAAGGACAAATTGCTGGCCAATGGCGACCGGTGGGAGCGCGAACTGGCCCGCAACATCAAGCTGGATTCGCCCTGGCGCTAGCGCCGGGCACTGACGGGGAGGGGCGCGCTCAGCGTCCCGCACGAGAGAAGACAAAGGACTTGGGGCATCCCATGCTGAACGGACTGGAAGCGGCCTTCTTTTATCTCTTCGCCTTCATCGGCGTGGCCAGCGCCTTCATGGTGATTGCCTCGCGCAATCCCGTGCATTCGGTACTGTTCCTGATCCTGACCTTCGTCAACGCCTCGGGCATTTTCATGCTGGCTGGCGCCGAATTCCTGTCGATGATCCTGCTCGTCGTCTATGTCGGCGCGGTGGCCGTGCTGTTCCTGTTCGTCGTCATGATGCTCGATGTGGATTTCGCCGAATTGAAAAGCGGCGCGCTGCAATATGCCCCGGCCGGAGCGCTGATCGGCATCATCCTGGCCGCTGAACTCATCATGGTGGTTGGCGGCTATGCGCTGTCGCCAAAGCTGGCTGCAGTCGCCGCCAAGCCCATTCCGGATATGGCGACGCGCACCAACACGGCTGCGCTCGGCGACATTCTTTATACGGACTACATCCATTTCTTCCAGACGGCGGGACTGGTCCTGCTGGTGGCCATGATCGGCGCCATCGTGCTGACGCTGCGCCACAAGCCGAACGTCAAGCGCCAGAGCGCCGCCGTGCAGGTTGGCCGTGATCCGGCCAAGGCGATTTCCATCAAAAAAGTCGAAACAGGCAAGGGGATCTGACCATGCAAGTCGGCATTGCGCATTTCCTGACGCTTTCGGCGATCCTGTTCACGCTCGGCGTGTTCGGCATTTTCCTCAACCGAAAGAATGTCATCGTCATCCTGATGTCGGTCGAACTGATCCTGTTGTCGGTCAACATCAATTTCGTGGCTTTCTCCGCAGCCCTCGGCGACCTCGTCGGCCAGGTGTTTGCGCTGTTCGTTCTCACCGTGGCGGCTGCGGAAGCCGCCATCGGTCTCGCCATCCTCGTTGTCTTCTTCCGCAACCGCGGCTCGATTGCGGTCGAAGACGTGAACATGATGAAAGGCTGACACCCAGCCATGATCCAGGCAATCGTCTTCCTCCCGCTGGCGGGTTTTCTGATCGCAGGCCTGTTTGGCCGCTCGATCGGCGCCAAGGCATCCGAATACATCACTTCGGGGCTCTTGGTCATTTCCGCCGTGCTGTCCTGGCTGGTGTTCTTCCAGATCGCCATGGCGCATGAGGCGCATTTCTATACGGTCAAGGTGCTGGATTTCATTCATTCCGGCGCGCTCAGCGTCGACTGGATGCTGAGGGTCGATACGCTGACCGCCGTGATGCTGGTCGTGGTCAACACGGTCTCGGCGCTCGTGCACATCTATTCCATCGGCTACATGCATCATGATCCGGCGCGGCCGCGCTTTTTTGCCTATCTGTCGCTGTTCACCTTCGCCATGCTGATGCTGGTGACCTCCGACAATCTGGTGCAGATGTTCTTCGGCTGGGAAGGCGTGGGCCTTGCCTCCTATCTGCTCATCGGTTTCTGGCACCACAAGCCGTCGGCCAATGCTGCGGCCATGAAGGCGTTCATCGTCAACCGCGTCGGCGATTTCGGCTTTGCGCTCGGCATATTCGGACTTTTCGTGCTGTTCGGCTCGATCTCGTTCGACACGGTCTTCACCAATGCTGCCACCTATCTGCCGGCCGAAGGCAGCGAGGGCGCTTCCGAGACGGTGCTGAATTTCCTTGGCTGGCATTTGGACAAGCAGGGCGCGGTCACCGCCATCTGCCTCTTGCTGTTCATGGGCGCCATGGGCAAGTCTGCGCAGTTTTTCCTGCACACCTGGCTGCCCGATGCCATGGAAGGCCCGACCCCGGTGTCGGCGCTGATCCATGCCGCCACCATGGTTACCGCCGGCGTGTTCATGGTCGCCCGCCTGTCGCCGATTTTCGAATTGTCGCCCACCGCATTGGCCGTGGTGACGTTTATCGGCGCGACCACCGCGTTTTTCGCCGCAACCGTCGGCCTCGTGCAGAACGACATCAAGCGGGTGATTGCCTATTCGACCTGTTCGCAGCTTGGCTACATGTTCGTCGCACTCGGCGTGGGCGCCTATGGCGCGGCCATTTTCCACCTGTTCACCCATGCCTTTTTCAAGGCGCTGCTGTTTCTGGGCGCGGGCTCGGTCATCCATGCGGTGTCGGGCGAACAGGATATGCGCAACATGGGCGGCCTGCGCACGCACATTCCCAAGACCTATTGGATGATGATGATTGGCACCGTTGCGCTGACCGGGCTTGGCATCCCCGGCACCATGATTGGCACGGCCGGCTTCTTCTCCAAGGATCTCATTGTCGAAAGCGCCTATGCCGCCGCGCATAATCCATTTTCGGGCTATGGCTTTACGCTGTTGGCGGTGGCCGCCTTCATGACCAGCTTCTATTCCTGGCGGCTGGTGTTCATGACCTTCCATGGCAAGCCGCGCGCTTCCCATGACGTCATGCACCATGTCCATGAATCGCCGAATGTCATGTTGGTGCCGCTGTTTGTTCTGGCCGCAGGCGCGCTGTTGGCCGGTGTGCTGTTCGAAGGCGCGTTCTTCGGCCATGCCTATGGCGAGTTCTGGAAAGGCGCGCTGTTCACCGGTGCGGAAAACAAGATCCTCGAAGAAATCCACCACGTTCCGGCACTGGTGAAATGGACGCCGTTCATCGCCATGCTTGGCGGGTTCCTGTTGGCCTTCCAGTTCTATATCCGCTCGCCGCAGACGCCCGTCAGGCTGGCAGCCCAGCATCGCGGACTTTACCTTTTCCTGCTCAACAAGTGGTATTTCGACGAACTCTACGACTTCCTGTTCGTGCGGCCCGCCAAGGCGCTCGGTCGCTTCCTGTGGAAGAAGGGCGATGGCTGGCTGATTGACGGCTTTGGCCCGGACGGCGTCTCCGCCCGTGTGCTCGATGTCACCGCCCGCGCCGTCAAACTGCAGTCGGGCTACCTCTACCATTATGCCTTCGCAATGCTGATCGGCGTTGCCGCCCTTGTGACCTGGATGATGCTCGGGAGCGCCTTCTGATGACCTGGCCCATTCTCTCAACGGTCACCTTTCTGCCGCTGGTGGGCGTGCTCTTGATCGCCATGATCGGCGACGGCACCGACACCGGCCGCAAGAACATCCGCATGATTGCGCTATTGACCACGCTGGTGACCTTCGTCGTTTCGCTGTTCATCTGGGCCGGTTTCGACAAGGCCGATCCAGGCTTCCAGATGACCGAAAGCCTGGAATGGCAGGAAACCGGCATCGGTTATAAGATGGGCGTTGACGGCATTTCGCTGCTGTTCGTCATCCTGACCACGTTCCTTATGCCGCTCAGCATTTTGGCCAGTTGGGAATCGGTCGAAAAGCGCGTCAAATCCTACATGATCGCCTTCCTGATCCTTGAAACGCTGATGATCGGCGTGTTCTGCGCCATGGATCTGGTGCTGTTTTACGTGTTCTTCGAGGCAGGCCTGATCCCGATGTTCATCATCATCGGCGTGTGGGGCGGCAAGCGTCGCGTCTATGCCGCGTTCAAGTTTTTCCTCTACACGCTGCTCGGCTCGGTGCTGATGTTGATCGCCGTCATGGCGATGTTTGTGACCGCAGGCACCGCCGACATACCGGCGCTTATGGCCTTCCAGTTTCCGGCCGCCATGCAGACCTGGCTATGGCTGGCGTTTTTCGCCTCCTTTGCGGTGAAAATGCCGATGTGGCCGGTCCACACCTGGCTGCCCGACGCCCACGTTGAAGCGCCGACCGCCGGTTCGGTCATCCTGGCCGCCATCCTCTTGAAAATGGGCGGCTACGGCTTCCTGCGCTTTTCGCTGCCGATGTTCCCGCTGGCCTCCGCCGATTTCGCACCGCTGGTTTTTGCGCTGTCGGTCATCGCCATCATCTACACCTCGCTGGTGGCGCTGGTGCAGGAGGACATGAAAAAGCTGATCGCCTATTCGTCCGTCGCCCATATGGGCTATGTGACCATGGGCATTTTCGCCATGAACCAGAACGGCATTCAGGGCGCGTTGTTCCAGATGCTGAGTCATGGCCTGGTTTCGGGCGCGCTGTTTTTGTGCGTCGGCGTCATCTATGACCGCATGCATACCCGCGATATCGCCGCCTATGGCGGGCTGGTTACCAACATGCCGAAATACGCCGTGGTGTTCATGATCTTCACCATGGCCAATGTCGGCCTGCCGGGAACGTCAGGCTTTATCGGCGAATTTCTGGTGCTGGTCGGCATTTTCCAGGTCAATACCTGGGTGGCGGCATTCGCCACGACCGGCGTCGTCCTGTCGGCGGCCTATGCGCTCTGGCTCTATCGCCGCGTGATTTTCGGGGTCATCGAAAAGGACAGCCTGAAAGGCCTGCTTGATTTGTCGGGCCGGGAGAAGGCCATTCTCTATCCGCTGGCGATCCTGACGATTTTCTACGGGGTCTACCCGGCCCCGGTCTTCGATGCGACCGCCAAGTCGGTTGAATCGCTTATCAACAATGTGACGGTTTCGCTGCAGGCAGTCCCTGCGGCGCAAGCGAACTGACGGAACGGACCAGACCATGACGCCCGAACTCTTCGCCAGCCTCACGCTTGCCGCACCCGAGTTGATCCTCGTGGCGGGAGCCATCGTGCTTTTGATGATCGGCGTGTTTTCGGGGCCGAATTCCGGCGGCGCAGTGCTGCTTCTGGCGGCCTTCGTGCTGATCGCCTCGGGGTTTGCCGTCTATTCCGGCATGGATGGTTCAGGTTTCGGCGGCTCTTATGTGGCCGATCCGTTTTCGCGCTTCATGAAAATGCTCACCGTCACCGGCGCATTGGTCTCGCTGCTGATGTCGGGCGGCTTCGCCCGCGAGCAGAAGTTCGATTCCTTTGAATATCCGGTTCTGGTCCTGCTGTCGGCCACCGGCATGCTGTTGATGATTTCCGCCAATGACATGCTGGCGCTCTATCTCGGCCTCGAACTGCAATCGCTGGCGCTCTACGTGCTGGCCGCCATCAACCGCGACAATCTGCGTTCGACAGAAGCCGGGCTGAAATATTTCGTGCTCGGCGCGCTGTCTTCCGGCATGCTGCTTTACGGCATTTCGCTGATCTACGGCTTCACCGGCGGCATCAGCTTTGAGGGCATCGCCACCGCGCTGACTGGAGGCGAACGCTCGCTCGGCCTGATCTTCGGCCTGGTTTTCGTGCTGGCGGGCCTGACCTTCAAGATTTCCGCCGTTCCGTTCCACATGTGGACGCCCGATGTCTACGAAGGCGCGCCGACGCCGATCACCGCGTTTTTCGCTTCGGCGCCGAAAATGGCCGCCATGGCGCTGATCGTCCGCGTCACCGTCGATGCCTTCGGCCCCGCACTTGCCGATTGGCAGCAGATCATCACCTTCATCGCCATCGCCTCCATGGTGCTGGGCGCCTTTGCTGCCATCGGCCAGACCAATATCAAGCGCCTGATGGCCTATTCGTCGATCGGCCATATGGGCTATGCACTGGTTGGTCTTGCGGCCGGAACGCAGGACGGCGTGCGCGGCGTCGCCATCTACATGCTGATCTATCTCGTGATGACGCTCGGCACCTTCGCATTTGTGCTGGCCATGCGCCGCAAGGACGGCCAGTTCGAGGACATCGCCGGGCTGGCCGGCCTGTCCTCGACCAATCCGCTGATGGCGCTGATCCTGACCATCCTGATGTTCTCGCTGGCCGGCATTCCGCCGCTCGCCGGCTTCTGGGGCAAATGGTACGTGTTCCTTGCCGCCGTGCAGGCTGGCTTGTTCCCCTTGGCCATTATCGGTGTCCTGGCTTCGGTGGTCGGCGCGTTCTATTATCTCAGGATCATCAAGCTGATGTGGTTTGACGAACCGGCCGGCGGCGTTGTGCCGATGGCAGGCACGCTCAAGGCCGTGCTTGGCCTGTCAGGCGCGTTCGTGCTGTTTTACATCCTGTTTGCCGGCCCGGTTGCCCAGACCGCTGAGGCCGCCGCCAAGACGTTCTTTTGACCGGTCAGCCCGCTGTGAAATTCCGGCGGCTGAGCTTTGCCGAAACCGGCTCGACCAACGCCGTGGCGCTGGAGCGCGCGGCAGCGGGTGAAGTTTCCGGCCTTTGGGTGACGGCAGGACGGCAGACCGGCGGACGCGGTCGGCGGGGCAGGGCATGGGTCTCCGAACCCGGCAATCTCTACGCATCGCTGCTGTTGATTGATCCCGCACCCGCCAGAAGACTGCCAACCTTACCGCTGGCTGCTGCCCTTGGCGTCTATGAGGCGCTGAAACCCGCTTTCGCCCATGCTCCGCAGGCGCTGGCTATCAAATGGCCCAATGACATCCTGGCCGACGGCGCCAAGATTTGCGGCATCCTTTTGGAAAGCGCGGTGCTCGCCGATGGCCGCATGGCCGTGGTCATCGGCTGCGGCGTCAATGTCGCCAGCCACCCGGCCGCAGGGCTCTATAAGGCGACAAGCCTTGCCGAATGCGGCGTCACCACCAGCGTTGAAATGCTGTTCGAACGCTTGTCCGCCGCTATGGAAAATGTGCTGGCGCGCTGGGACGGCGGACGCGGTTTTGCCGCCATTCGTGAGGACTGGCTGCGCGCCGCGGCCGGCCTTGGCGGACCGATCATTGTCAACCTTCCAGACGGCACGATTTCTGGCACATTTGCCGAATTGGACGCGGACGGCTATCTGTGCCTCCAAACCCTCAGCGGCCAACGCCGCAAGATATCAGCCGGGGATGTGTTTCTCGGCTTTCAGCAAGGACAATCTGAATGAAAAAATCCAAAGGCCCCGAGCTGGTTTTCGCACCGCTTGGCGGCGTCGGCGAAATCGGCATGAATTTCGCCCTTTACGGCTATGGTTCGGCCGATGACCGGCAATGGATCATCGTCGACTGCGGCGTCTCCTTTCCCGGTCCTGACCTGCCGGGCGTCGATCTGGTCTTGCCCGACATCCGCTTCATCATTGCCGAGGGATCGCGGCTCAAGGGCATTGTCATCACCCACGCCCATGAAGACCATTATGGCGCTCTGCACGATTTGTGGCCGTCGCTCAACGTGCCGGTCTGGGCAACGCCATTCACCGCCGCGCTTCTGGAAGCCAAGCGGCAGTCCGAACCCGGCGCGCCAAAAATTCCGGTGACCATCTACCGGGCAGGCGAGAAGTTCTCGGTCGGCCCGTTCCAGATTGAAGCCATCAACGT
>JBATMU010000199.1:0-2498 GCA_049289995.1 Rhizobiaceae bacterium
GACTATCACTGATGAACCCGATCAGCATTGGCATGAAGCCATCCCATCCCGGCGCATTCATTCGCCAAGAGGTTCTTGGCGAACTCGGACTCTCGATCCAGAAAGCCGCCGATATTCTCGGCGTTCGGCGGGCGACGCTGTCCGATTTTGTCAACGGCAAGGCATCGCTCTCGCCGGAAATGGCGCTCCGGATCGAAAAAGCATTCGGCGTCAGCATGGATACGCTGTTGCGCATGCAGGCATGGCATGACGCCTTCGTCATGCGCGAACAGGCCGACAGCATCAAAGTCGCGCGGTATGAACCGGAAGCCGCCGCATAGTCGAATTCGGAATCCGTCGGGAAGAAGACAAAGGTAAACCCTATTCCGCCGCCACCTGGCCTGCCATGCCGCGATTTTTCATCAGCTTGAAGATGATGGAATCCATCAGCGCCTGAAACGAGGCGTCGATGATGTTGTCGGAGACGCCAACCGTCCACCAGCGCGCGCCGGTGGAATCATGGCTTTCGATCAAGACACGCGTGATCGCCGCCGTGCCGCCATTGAGGATGCGAACCTTGAAATCGGTCAGCGTCAGGTCGGTGATTTCGTCCTGATACTTGCCGAGATCCTTGCGCAGCGCGATGTCGAGCGCGTTGACCGGGCCATGGCCTTCGGCCACCGACATGCGCTCGACGCCATCGACCATGACCTTGACGATGGCTTCGGACACCGATTTCAGATTGCCATTGGCGTCATGCCGCTGCTCGACCATGCAGCGGAACGACACGACGTGAAAAAACTCGGGCGTCGAACCCAGCGTGCGCCGGGCGAGCAGTTCAAAACTCGCGTCGGCCGCCTCATAGGCATAACCCGAGGCTTCGCGGTCCTTGACCAGGGCGATCAGCGTATCGAGGCGGGAATCGTTCCGCGCCACTTCGATGCCGCGCCGGGCGAGTTCGGCCAGGAAATTGGCCTTGCCACCCTGATCGGACACCATGACCCGGCGGCGGTTGCCGACGGCTTCCGGCGGCACATGCTCATAGGTTTCCGGTTCCTTGGCCAGCGCCGAGGCATGGATGCCCGCCTTGGTCGCAAAGGCTGACGTGCCGACGTAAGGCGCCTGGGCTTCCGGGGCGCGGTTGAGCAATTCGTCAAAGGCGCGCGACAGCCGCTTGATGCCTTTCAGTGCATCCTTCGAAATGCCGGTCACAAATGCAGACGCAAAAGCGGGCTTCAGCACCAGCGTCGGGATGATCGAGACGAGATTGGCATTGCCGCAGCGCTCGCCAAGCCCGTTGAGCGTGCCCTGGATCTGGCGGACGCCCGCTTCGACGGCGGCGAGCGAATTGGCGACCGCCTGGCCGGTGTCGTCATGGGCATGGATGCCGAGGTGATCGCCGGGCACGCCAGACGCAATCACCGCGCCGACCATCATGCGGACCTCCGACGGCAAAGTGCCGCCATTGGTGTCGCACAGCACCACCCAGCGCGCGCCCGATTCAAAAGCGGTCTTGGCGCAGGCCAGCGCATAGTCCGGATTGGCCTTGAAGCCATCAAAGAAGTGCTCGCAATCGACCAGCGCCTCCTTGCCGGCGGCAAGGGCTGCGGCCACGGATTCGCGGATGGATTCCAGATTTTCCTCATTGGTGCAGCCAAGCGCCACCTTGACGTGGTAGTCCCAGCTCTTGGCGACAAAGCAGACGGAATCGGCCTTGGCCTGCACCAATGCGGCCAGGCCCGGATCATTGGAGGCCGAAATGCCGGCCCGCTTGGTCATGCCGAACGCGGTGAAGTTCGCCCGTCCGGTGCGTTTTTCCGCAAAAAACGCCGTATCGGTCGGGTTGGCGCCGGGATAACCGCCCTCGACATAATCCATCCCGAAATCGTCGAGCAGCTTGGCGATGGCGATCTTGTCTTCGACGGAAAAATCCACGCCCGGCGTCTGCTGGCCGTCACGCAAGGTTGTGTCAAAAAGGAAGAGGCGTTCTTTTTTCATCGGTTTCTTCTCAAAACACGCCCGCATACCACAGGACAATCAAAACGATCAGCACAATGATGATGCCCTTGGCGATCAGCCCGTAGAGCAGCCATTTCGGCATTTTCATCTTGTCAGGCTGGGCCATGTCAGGCGCTCCTGTATGCGTCGGTGGCACGGATGAGCCGGTCCAGGATGCCCGGTTCGGAAAAAGCGTGGCCGGCCCCTTCGATCAGATGGAATTCAGCCTTCGGCCAGGCCTTGTGCAGCGCCCATGCATAGTGCGCCGGGCACGGCATGTCATAGCGGCCATGCACGATTACGCCGGGAATGGCGGCGAGCTTGTGGGCGTCGCGCAGCAATTGCCCCTCCTCCAGCCAGCCGGCATGCACGAAATAATGATTCTCGATACGGGCAAAGGCGAGCGCGAAGTCATCCATCGCAAACTTGTCGCTGGTGGACGGTTCCGGCAGCAGGGTGATCGTCTGGCCTTCCCAGATGCTCCAGGCCCGCGCGGCCTCAAGCTGCGCCGCCTTGTCATC
>JBATMU010000200.1:0-8226 GCA_049289995.1 Rhizobiaceae bacterium
TTGCGGTGCATGAGCCTGGCCCAGGCGCGGAAAACGGCTGCATCCATGCTGATGACGTTGAATGTGCCTGCGACCTGATCAAGCCAGTTGCCGATTTCGGCGGCTTTCACCGGGTCCTGGTCGCGCGTGATTTCGATGCCAGCCTGAATTTCGCCGATGGTCACGGCGCTTAGAAAAAGATCGGAATCGGCAATGGGCTGGAGCCAGGCCAAAACCGCGCCATGCGGCTTTGGTTTGCGCAGTTCAGAGACGACATTGGTATCAAGGAGATACACGCTAGTCCACTGCCCGCGGTGTGCGCCGCCTGCTGTTGCCGCGCCGGGGCAACGTCAAATCCACCCTCGCCGCATCCGACAATAGCAGCGCCTTCAATGTCGGTCTGGCATTGTCGCTGAGGCGTTTCCATTCGTGAACCGGAACAAGCACGGCAGCGTCAACACCACGCCTGGTCACCAATTGCGGACCGTCCCTCAGGCAATCTTCCAGCAATTCGCTGAAGCGTGCCTTGGCATCCTGCACCTGCCAGATTTTCATGACAATTGATCCTTAAAACTAGTCTTATGACTAGTCAGAAGACATTAATGAGTCAAGTCTCTGACAAACCTCCGGCAGTTCCCAATCTCAGCCGCCCCTCAAAATTCCAGCGGCGGCGTCCGCACAAAGACGAGATCGGCCACATTGCCGTGATCGTAGACCCAGGCCTGCCTGTCGCCGAGGTCAAAGCACATGTCGGGCGGGCAGGAATCGGCGTCCATCGCCTCGAAATCCATCAGGAAGTCGTCAAGATGCGCCTGGTCGAGCGGCGGAATGTCGGCCGGGGCCAGCGGCGGCGTATTGACGATGAACAGGCGGGCGGTCGGATTGGCGGACGCTTGCATGAAACACGGATTCCCTTGAACAGCGCCGATGGGCGCGAATCGCTTGAGTGCTTGCTGATGTTTGGCCGCCAAAAATGGCCAAGACGTTAACGCGTCTGGCGGGCGCGGCTGCCGCATCACGGACAAAAGAATGCGGCACCCCTTGGCAGGCGGCGCCGATTTGCCTCACTGCATCCGCCCATGCGACAAGAACCGTCTGCCGGAGATTTGCCATGACGGACCTGCCCGGGTTTGCCTTTGACAACAGCTACGCCCGCGCGCTTGACGGCCTTTACTTGCGCCAGCAGGCGGCCCAAGTGCCTGCGCCCGAACTGGTCTGGCTCAATCGTCCGCTCTGCGTCGAGCTTGGCCTTGACGCTGATGCGCTGGATTCACCCGAAGGCGCTGCATTCTTTTCGGGCAATGCCGTGCCGGCGGGCGCTGATCCCTTGGCACAGGCCTATGCCGGCCATCAGTTCGGCGGCTTTTCCCCACAGCTTGGCGACGGCCGCGCGCTGCTTCTGGGCGAAGTTATCGACTTTTCGGGCAACCGCCGCGACATTCAGCTCAAAGGCTCCGGCCGCACGCCGTTTTCCCGCAATGGCGACGGCAAGGCGGCCATTGGCCCGGTGCTGCGCGAGGTGCTGATCGGCGAGGCCATGTTTGGGCTGGGCATCCCTACCACCAGGGCGCTCGCCGCCGTTCTGACCGGGGAAAATGTGCGCCGCGAGGACATGCTGCCGGGCGCGGTGCTGACACGGGTGGCGGCGAGCCATATCCGCGTCGGCACGTTCCAGTTCTTTGCCGCGCGCGGTGATCTGGCGAAGTTGCGCAAGCTCGCCGACTACGCCATTGCCCGCCATTATCCGGATGCCGCCCAGACCGAAAACCCGCCGCTGGCTTTTCTTGACGGCGTCATCGCCCGCCAGGCGGCCCTGATCGCCAAATGGATGCATGTTGGTTTCATCCATGGCGTCATGAACACCGACAACATGGCCGTGTCCGGCGAAACCATCGACTACGGTCCCTGCGCCTTTCTCGACCGCCATGATCCGGCGGCGGTGTTCTCGTCCATCGACCGGCAAGGCCGCTATGCCTATGGCGCGCAGCCGTCGATTGCCTTGTGGAACCTGACTCGGCTGGCTGAATCCCTGCTGGCGCTGATTGACAAGGACGAGGCAAAAGCCATCGCGCTCGCCCAAGCCTCGCTTGACCGGTTTGCCGCGCTTTTCCGCACCAATTGGCTGGCCGGCATGCGCGCCAAGCTTGGCCTGCACAGAGTGGAGGAAGGCGACCAGGCGCTCGCCGATGATTTTTTGGTGCTGCTTGCCGCGCAAGGCGCCGACCATACGCTGGCTTTCCGGCGTCTTGCCGATGCCGTGACGGGCAATGACAGCCCGCTGCGCGATCAGCTTGTGGATCCGAAGGCTCTTGAACCTTGGCTTTCCCGCTGGCAGGCCCGGTCAAGCGCTGATCCGCGCGGCCCCGCCACACGAGCTGCCGCCATGAATGGCGTCAATCCGGTTTATATCGCCCGCAATCACAAGGTCGAAGAGGCGCTTTCGGCCGCAACAAACGACAGGGATTACCGGCCGCTCCGCGCTCTTCTGGCCGTGCTTGCCGATCCGTTCACCGAACAGCCGGGCCTTGAACCTTGGGCTGAGCCAGATCCGGATGGCCTTGCCGGCTACCAGACTTTTTGCGGCACATGATGATCTGGCGAAGCCTTACTGTTGGCGTGTCCGGTTTTCCCCGGTTGGTTGGCTGGCGCGAATTGACACGCATCATGGCAATGGGCTGAGTTGCATCACGATCAGCGGATGAAAGCCATGAGCCTTGACCGCCTCAAAGACCTTCCCTGCTGGCGCGGACCAGTTCGTGCCGAGCCGCTCAAAGGCGGCTTGTCCAATGAAAGCTGGCTGGTGCGCGACGATGTTGGCGCCCATGTCGTGCGCTTCGGCAAGGATTATCCCTTTCATCATGTCATCCGAAGCCGCGAGGTCATGACGGCGCGTGCTGCCCATGAAGCCGGTTTTGCGCCTGAGGTCGAATTTGATGTGCCGGGCGTCATGGTTTCGGCCTTTATCGGCGCACGCACTTGGGGCGAGGCCGACATGCGCGCCGAACCCGCCCGGCTTGCCGCGCTGCTGCGTGATTTTCATGAGGCCATGCCTGCCCATGTCTCAGGGCCCGGCTTCATGTTTTGGGTCTTCCACGTCCTGCGCGACTATGCCCGTGCGCTGGAGCGGGCCAAAAGCCCCTGGCTCGCGCAAGTGCCGGATTTTCTGGCGCTGGCGGCCGAGTTGGAAGCCGCGCAGGTGCCGCTGCCCATCATCTTCGGACACAACGATCTTCTGCCCGCCAACATCCTCGATGACGGCAAGCGGCTATGGCTGATCGATTTTGAATATGCCGGGTTCTCGACCGCCATGTTTGATCTGGCGGGCGCCGCCTCGAACTCCGGCATGGTTGAAGGCGAAAGCTTTACCCTGCTCGAAACCTATTTTGGCGAAAAGCCTGGTGAGGCCCTGATCCGCAGTTTTGACGCCATGCAATGCGCCTCGCTGCTGCGTGAAGCCATGTGGGCCATGGTCTCGGCCATCCATCTCAATGCTCCAGGCGCGGACTATGGAGCCTATGCAGAAGAAAATCTCGCCCGCCTTGACTCTGCACTCACCCGCTACCGGGCCAGACATGGCCGCAAAAAAGGACGTCACCCATCATGAACCTGCCGGCCCACGCCGAAATCATTGTCATTGGCGGCGGCATTATCGGCTGCTCGACCGCCTATCATCTGGCGCGCGACCACAAGGCCGATGTGCTGCTCATCGAGCAGGGCCGGCTGACCTCCGGCTCGACCTGGCATGCAGCGGGACTGGTCGGCCAGCTGCGCTCGTCGGCGTCGATCACCCGGGTGCTGAAGTATTCGGTCGAGCTTTACAAGAATCTCGCTGCCGAAACCGGGCTCGAAACCGGCTGGAAAATGACCGGCTGCCTCAGGCTCGCCGCCAATGCGGAACGCTGGACCGAATACCAGCGTCTGGCGACCACGGCGCGCAGCTTCGGCATGGACATGCACCTGATCTCGCCCAAGGAGGTCAAGGCGATGTTTCCGCTTTTGGAAACGTCAGACCTTGTCGGCGCAAGCTGGCTGCCGACCGATGGCCAGGCCAGCCCCTCCGACATCACCCAGTCGCTGGCCAAGGGCGCGCGCATGCATGGCGCCAAAATCATGGAGGGCGTCCGCGTCACCGGCTTCGGCATGAAGGATGGCCGCATCACCTCTGTCAAAACCAGCCACGGCGAGATCACCTGTGACAAGGTGGTCAATTGCGGCGGGCAATGGGCGCGGCAGATCGGCGCCATGGCCGGCATCAATGTGCCGCTGCAGCCGGTCAAGCACCAATATATCATCACCGAAAAAATCCCCGGCCTTGCCGCCGACGCTCCCACCATTCGCGACCCCGACCGCCGAACCTATTTCAAGGAGGAAGTCGGCGGCCTGGTCATGGGCGGCTATGAACCCAACCCGCAGGCCTGGACGCTGGGCGATGTGCCGGACGATTGGGAGTTCCGGCTGTTTGACGATGACTATGACCATTTCGGCCAGCATCTCGAACAAGCCATCGCCCGCATTCCGGCGCTCGAAAACGCCGGCGTCAAGCAGATGATCAACGGCCCGGAAAGCTTCACGCCCGACGGTAATTTCATTCTGGGCGCGGCCCCCCAATGCTCCAACATGTTTGTCGGCGCCGGCTTCAATGCCTTTGGCATCGCCTCGGGCGGCGGCGCGGGCTGGGTGCTGGCCGAATGGGTGGTGCGCGGAGAGGCGCCGCTGGATCTCTGGGTGGTTGATATCAGGCGGTTTTCCGGCCTGCACGAGGACCGGCAATGGGTCTGCGACCGAACGCTTGAAGCCTATGGCAAGCATTACACGATCGGCTATCCGCACGAGGAATATCTTTCCGGCCGGCCCTCTATCGTCTCGCCGCTCTATGAACGGCTCAAACAGCACCGCGCGGTATTTGGCTCGAAACTCGGTTGGGAGCGCCCCAACTGGTTTGCGCCCGAAGGCATGGCGGCTGAAGACGTCTATGCCATGGGCCGCCAGAACTGGTTTGGCGCGGTCGGTGCAGAGCATGCCCATGTGCGCGGCCATGTTGGCATTTTCGACCAGTCGTCCTTCGCAAAATACGAGCTCTCCGGCCGCGATGCGGCCATGGCGCTCGACTGGATCTGCGCCAATGACGTGTCCAAACCGGCAGGCCGGCTGACCTATACCCAGTTGCTCAACAGCCGCGGCGGCATCGAGGCGGATCTGACCGTGGCGCGGCTGGCCGAGGACCGGTTCTATATCGTCACCGGCACCGGCTTCCGCACCCATGACTATGCCTGGATAAAGGACCATTTGCCCAAAGGCGATGCGGTTCTGACCGATATTACCGAGCAATGGGGCACGCTGTCGTTAATGGGGCCGCAGGCGCGAAAGGTGCTTGAGCGCGTCACGAAGGCGGATGTCTCCAATGAAGCATTCCCCTTCGGCCATGTCCGCGACATCGAAATTGCCGGGACGCCCGTGCGTGCGTTGCGGGTTACCTATGTCGGCGAACTCGGTTGGGAGCTGCATGTGCCGATTACCGCAACCGGCGCGGTGTTCGACGCGCTCATGAATGCCGGTGCGGAATGGCACGTACGGCCTGTGGGCTACCGCGCGCTGGAATCGCTGAGGCTTGAGAAGGGCTACCGCGCCTGGTCATCCGACATCACGCCCAATGACACGCCGTTCGAGGCAGGCCTTGGCTGGGCCGTGAAAATGAAAAAGAACACGCCGTTCATGGGGCGTACCGCACTTGAGGCAGTCCAGGGCAAACCGCTCGCCAAGCGCTTCGCAGGTTTCACGCTCGATGATCCGTCCGTTGTGCTGGTTGGCCGCGAGACGATCCTGCGCAATGGCGAACCGGTCGGCTACCTGACCTCCGGTGGGTTCGGCTATACGATCGGCAAGAACATCGGCTTTGGCTATGTCCGCAACCCTGCAGGCGTCAGCGATGAATTCCTTGCCGATGGCCGCTATGAGCTGGTGGTCGCCAACCAACCGCATCCGGCCATTCTTGCGATGCAGGCGCTTTATGACCCGGGAAATCTCAGGGTGAAGTCATGAGGTATGGAAAACTGAAACCATTGGCGTTTCTGATCGTCTGTTTCTGCAGTTTCGGGGCTCAGGCGAAAACAATCGACATCCGTGATTGTTCGCTCGAAGGCCTCACATTCGTTGATCCATGGGCAGGAGGTTCATTCACCGTCCGCAAGGTCGGCACCGCTTACACCTACATTTGTCCCGAAGGAATTGTCGTGCCCAACGATGAATGCAGGGGCCCATATGGGGATTTGGTGCTTGAGGGGGATTACCGCGAGAACAGCAATGATGGACCTGTAACCAAATCGGCAATCTGGTCCGTCATCCCGGCAGTTCCGTGCTGTGGATGGAATGTTCTGCAGGGTGCGTATGTGCCCAGTGAAAAGGGATTTGCATGGCTTACAGGCAGCGCGGTGCCGAAGCTGGCCGATATGTCCTTCCTTTCAATAGAATCCGAATCGGGTGAAGATTTCGGCAACCCGCTGATGGCTGCATCATGTGAAATCCGGTAAATGGCAGTTCATGCCCGCTATCTGGCTTCCTCAGGCTTCTCGCCTGCTTACCCTCAGCACCACGCCGCGGCTCGGAGTAGTGCCCGCTTCGCCGGGCATTGAAACATAGGGCGCGGTCATTTCGGCAATTTCGACAATGCCCTGTTTGGCCAACTCATCGACCCGCTGGCCAAACCCGGTTTGCCACAAGGCATCCTTCACCGTCAGCACGATCACCTCGCTGCAGATGCGGATCAGCTCATCAAGCCCTTCGGGGCCGACATGGCCGGTGGTGAACACGCCGGCCGAAACCACGCCGGCAAAGTGTCCGTCGGCAAATGGCAACGGCCTGCCCAACGCCAGTTTGTGCAGCGCATCATAGGCGCCCTTGCAGGCGGCCACGGCCAGCATGCCTTCGGAAATATCGAGGCCTTCGGCTTGCGGATAGCCGGTGATCTTCAGCCAGTCGCCGAGCAGCCCGGTGCCGCAGCCCGCATCAAGGATGAGGCCCGGACCAGCCGGCAGATGGCGGGTCAGCAGCGCCAGGCAAATGGCCGGGTGCCGGTATCCCGCCGTGGACATGTCGGCCTCATAGCTGTCTGCCCAGCGGTCATAAAGCGCCGCCACATCGTCAGGCGACTTGGAATCATAAGCCGCGCCCAGATGGCCGCCGTGTCTGGAATCCGTCATCGCCGATCCTTGCCGTTTGTGCCGATTGCCATGCATGATAGCCGCAGCCGGGGCGGCGGAAAAGCGGCCATGCAGGGAGAAGACAAATGGACGACCAGGATGTGATTGCCCGCATGCGGGCCGAAATTCCGGCGCTTGCCGCCATTTCCGGCAAGCCGGAACGCCTGGGCGGACTGACAAACCGTGTTTACCGGCTTGGCGAATTCTGCTTGCGCATCCCTGGCGAAGGCACCGGCGAATATATCGACCGGGCCAATGAGGCGATTGCCGCACGCGAGGCCGCACGCGCCGGCGTCAGCCCGGAGGTATTGTATGCCGATCCTGGTGACGGCCTCATGGTCACACGTTTTGTTGCAGGCACAGTCACCATGACGCCGGAGCATTTCGCCACCCGCCAGGGCGCGCCCGCCCGTGCCGGTCTGGCCATGAGCAAGCTGCATGGCTCGGGTGCAGTGTTTCCTTTCCGGTTTGAGCTGTTTGCGATGATCGACAGCTATCTCGGACTTCTGGCCGGCAAGGACGTGACATTGCCGGATGGCTACAATGAGATTGTAGCGCAGGCGTCCGGCATCAAGGCGGCTTTGGCGCGAAATCCGGTGCCGCTCGTGCCTTGCCATTGCGATCCGCTTTGCGAAAACTTCCTCGATGACGGCGCCCGCATGTGGATCGTTGATTGGGAATATTCGGGCATGAATGATCCGATGTGGGATCTTGGCGACCTGTCGGTCGAGGCCGGGTTTGACGCGGAACAGGACATGGAAATGCTCACCGCCTATTTCGATGGTGATGTTGAGCCGGCTGACCGTAGCCGTATGGTCATCTACAAGGCCTTGTGCGACCTGTTGTGGACGCTTTGGGGGCTGATCCAGCTTGCCAATGCCAATCCCGCCGATGATTTCCGCGCCTATGCCGAAACACGCTTTGCCCGCTGCAAGGCGCTGATGGCCACGCCGGAATTCACTGACAGCCTGCGCGCCGTGTCCGCTTGAGCCGTCACTGGCTTCCCAAGGCTTCGTTCCACTCGCGCAGCATGCGCTGGCGCTTGTGGGCG
>JBATMU010000201.1:0-35465 GCA_049289995.1 Rhizobiaceae bacterium
GGTAAACACAGTCTTATCATCTATCTTGTTCACCAGCCGGTGCTGATCGGACTGGTCTGGGCAAGCGCGCAGGTTTTTCCCCCGCCCTATTCGGCGCCGGAACCGCGGTTTGCGGCGGCATGCCGGCAATCGTGCGAGGCGAGCCGGGGTCACTTGTTTTGCGAGAACTATTGCAGCTGCGTGCTTGATCGGCTCAGCATTTCGGGCATGCTGGAGCCGGTTCTGGCGGGAAGCCGGGACGTACCGGTCACCCAGTCGCTGGACGACGCTGTTCAGGCCTGCACTTTGAAAGCCGAGGGAGCACCAAATCCGTGACCGCCGACCGTCCCAACAGCATTCCATGGCCGCCGCTCATCTATCTGGCGGCCATCGCCGCGAGCGTGACGCTGGCCATATGGGTACCGCTGCCATGGTTCGGTCCGCCGCTGGCCGACATCCTGTTTGCCGCAGGCATTGTCGGCATGGCAGTGGCGGTAGCGCTGGATTTTTATGCCATGAAAACGCTGCATGACCACAAGACAACGATCATGCCAAACCGTGGCTCGTCACATGTGGTGACCAAGGGGCCCTATGCCTTCACGCGAAACCCGATCTATGTCGGCAATACGCTGGTCATGATCGGTGGCGGGCTGGTGGCAGGCGTCGTGTGGTTTTTGCCGCTGGCGCTGATTGCCGCCTTCATCACGCAGAAGCTGGCCATAGAGCGCGAGGAAAAATACCTCGATGGCAAATTCGGCAAGTTCTACCGCGACTACCGGAAAAAGGTGCGGCGCTGGCTGTAAGCCGTATCTAAGTGGTTACGCCCAGTTCGGCGAGGCGCATGATGCAGGCATCATCAGCCTGATCGAGTTCTGCCAGGGTTTCTTCCAGATCACGGCGTTTCTGGCGCAGTTCGGCACGGCGCTCCTCGATGCGCTGCATCATCAGCTTGAGCTGTCCGACCTCGCCGGGCGGCGCCTTGTACATCTGGATGATTTCGCGGATTTCGGAAATGGCGAAACCCAGCCGCTTGCCGCGCAGAATCTGCTTGATGAGATGGCGGTCAGCGGGCCTGAACAGGCGTGTCCGGCCGCGTCGGACCGGCTGCACCAGACCTTCATCCTCGTAAAACCGCAGCGTGCGGGTTGAGACCTCGAATTCGCGCGTCAGTTCGGTAATGGAGTAGAATTCGCGCAAGGCCATGAAGGATCATCCTGATTTCAAACGAGTCTTGCCTGTCTTTTACGTAAAAGTCAATTTTTTGGATTTCCGCCGCGGCCTTTTGCGCACGCAAGTTTGGCTGCGGAATTGGCATGCTGCCTACAAGAGGCCGAACCACCAGGTCGCCAGGCCGAGAAAGCCGATAAAACCGGTCAGATCGGTGACCATGGTCACGAAAATCGACGAGGAAATGGCCGGATCGGCGCCAAACCGTTCGAGGATCAGCGGGATGAGAATGCCGGCAAACGCCGCCATCAGCATGGAAATGACCATGGCCGCGGCAATCACGCCGCCCAATTGCGCGTTGCCAAACCACAAGCCGGCGACAATGCCGATCAGGCTGGCGATCAGCACGCCGTTCAGCAGGCCGACGGCGGCTTCACGGCGGATGATGCGGCCGGCATTGTAGATGTCGAGTTCGCGGGTGGACAGCGCGCGCACCGTCACCGTCATGGTCTGTATGCCGGCATTGCCGCCAAGCGAGGCGACGATAGGCATGAGAATGGCAACCGCGACCATCTGTTCGATCGTCCCGTCAAACAGCCCGATGATGAACGACGACAGGCACGCCGTCATCAGGTTGACCAACAGCCAGGGAATGCGGGAGCGCGATGTGGCCAGCACGGAATCCGACAATTCCTCGTCGCCGACACCGCCAAGCCGCAAGATGTCTTCCTCTGCTTCGGCCTGAATGACATCGACCACGTCATCAATCGTCAAGACGCCGACCAGCCTCTCGCTCTCATCCACCACGGCGGCGGACAAAAGGTCATACTGCTCGAAAATCTGGGCTGCCGCTTCCTGGTCCATCGTGGCGGGAACCGCATGCCGCGTTTCGTGCATTATGGCTTCGATCAGCGCATCGCGCTTCGTGCGCAGAATGCGGTCGAGATCAATGGCGCCGACCAGCCGGAAGGTGGGGTCGATAACGAAAATCTGCGAAAAGCTCTCTGGCAGATCCTTTTCATCGCGCATGTAATCGATGGTCTGGCCGACCGTCCAGAATGGCGGCACGGCGACGAATTCGGTCTGCATGCGCCGGCCGGCTGATTCCTCCGGATAATCCAGCGAACGCTTAAGCCGGATGCGCTCGGTGAACGGCAGCTTGGCCAGGATTTCCGCCTGGTCGGATTCGTCCATGTCTTCGAGGATGTAGACCGCATCATCGGAATCCATATCCTGAAAGGCTTGGGCGATCTGTTCGTTGGGCAGGCTTTCAATGATGTCGAGGCGGATGGCCTCATCGACTTCTGTCAGCGCGGCGAGATCGAAATCGGCGCCGAGCAGGCCAACCAGTGCCCGCCGCTGTTCGGGCTGCAAAGCGTCGAGCACGTCACCGAGCTCTGTTTCGTGCAAGTCCGCAACAATGTGCTTGAGCGCCAGCGTATCGCGGTCGGCGATTGCCGCTCCAATGGCCGCAAGAAACGCGGTGCGTATCGCGCCATCCTCGCTGTAGATGGCGTTTTCAGCGGCTGCCGGCTTGTTTTCGGGATTGTCGGTCATGGCGTCCCCCACACAGCCGGAACGCGCCGCACGCGAACGAGTGTCCGCCTGTCTAACGCGCGCAAAGGCCTGCGGGCAAATGAAAATTCACGCCGCACCCAAAGGGCAATCTGCTCAGGAAAATAAGGGAGAAAATGTTGGTGCGGTCGAGAAGACTCGAACTTCCACGGGTTGCCCCACAGCGACCTCAACGCTGCGCGTCTACCAATTCCGCCACGACCGCACGCCAACACTCATGCCGGTGAGGACCGGCCCGCGGCATGTAGCAAATCGTTTTCGTACAAACAAGCGCTTGGCCGACGATTGCCCTGAGAATCTGCGCGCCGTTCTCGCCAACTGGACGGCGACTGCCGGGAAAGCCATAATGGCAGCCGAAAACCAATGGCGGAACTGCCGATTTGCTCACACGGTCCGATCTCGCCCGCACCTTCCAGCCCCTGCCCGGCAGCCCGCCGGTTGAGTGGCTGACAGCGCCCGGCCTGACCGCCTATGCCGATGCGCTGGCCTTCATGGAAACACGCGCCGACGCCATCAGGGCTGGTACGGCCGGTGAATGCGTGTGGCTTGTCGAACATCCGCCGCTTTACACTGCGGGCACCAGCGCAAGGCGCGAAGACCTGTTGGCCCCGGACGCATTGCCGGTGCATGCAACCGGGCGCGGCGGCGAATACACCTATCACGGACCCGGCCAGCGCGTTGCCTATGTGATGCTCGATCTGAAGCGGCGGCGCGAGGACGTGCGCGCCTTTGTGGCTGCATTGGAGGAATGGATCATCCTGTCGCTTGCGCATTTCAACGTGCGCGGCGAGCGGCGGGAGGACCGGGTCGGCGTCTGGGTTGCCCGGCCTGACAAGGCTCCACTTTCACCGGGCGTTGGGCGCGAAGACAAGATTGCGGCGATCGGCATCAGGCTGAGGCGCTGGGTGTCGTTCCACGGCATTGCGGTCAATGTCGAACCCGACCTCAGCCATTACGGCGGCATCGTGCCCTGCGGCATTGAGGGCCATGGCGTCACGAGCCTTGTCGATCTCGGGCTGCCGGTGACGATTGAAGATTTCGATCTGGCGCTGAAACAGGCGTTTGGCGAGGTTTTCGGTCCCCTCGCCTAGGGTCAGGGCCTATTGATTTCCACGAAATGGTGCCCGCCATGGCGAGATATGCAAGGAAAAGTCCGAGAAGCGGGGCTTGTCCCCCGGTTGAGGACTTTGACGATGAAGATCGAAGCCATGGGGGAGCATCCTTCGGACAGGGCGCATTTGCGCGGGCAACTTTGTCGCAAGCCCTTGAAAGCCTTCAGGCTTCCTGCGGTCTTGCTTCGTGTTTCCGCGCAAAGCCGCTTCTGCCATTTCGCGGAAATCAATAGGTCCTGACCCTAAATATTTCAACCGAACTGGCTGACCGCCCACCAAACGCCATAGCCATGCACGACGCCTGCCGACAACAAGGCAGCGGCAATTGCCAGGCTGTCAAAGCCGCTGATCGGCTTCAATTCACCCTTGAGCTTTACGCCGCCGCCAGCGGTGATGATGCTGAGCAGAGCAAACACGCAGCCCCCGATGATCAGGAAATTGGTCTGCAGCCCGATGGCATAGCCAAGCGCCAGAAAAAGCGACAACAGCGTGAACGAGGCGAGACCCAATTGCAGATCGCTGGTGCAGATCTGGCGCAACACCTGGCCACCGTCGAATTTCCAGATCGGCACGAGATTGGCGAGATTGAAAACTGCGGCGGCGGCGGCAAAGGCGGTCAACACGGCTGCGGTTCCATACCAGGCGGAATCCTGTGCCCAGCCGGCTCCGGCAATGGAAATCGGCACCAAAAAAGCCGAAAAGCCCGCCCCCATCAGTGCGGAGAACGCCACTTCAAATCGGCTGTCATAGGGCCTGCCGCCGATGGCGATGCCGCCCAGAAACGGAATGAAGACCATGCGGGCGCTGGAATGTCCCATGACGCGGAAGGCCGCCATATGGCCTAACTCGTGAAATGCGACGACGGCAGTCAGCGCTGTCGCCAGCACAAAACCGGTCAGGTTCAAGCCAAAAACCGGCCACAGCAGCAGCGCCGAGATCGAGGCCATCGCCACTTGGGTCAACGGATGCTCAAAAATTCCGCCTTTTGAATAGGCCCCTGTTTCGGCCCAGATTTTCAATTTGGCCAGTTCACGCCGTATGGCGAAATAGCGGAACACCATGAATGCGGCGCCGCGATAATGATCGGTTTGGCGCATGGTGATGCGAACCTTGCCTGGGCCGTGGTCGGCAATTCGGGTCGATTCCGAATAATTCGCCCAAAAAGAGTGATCAAGCGAGGAATCGTCAACAATGGCGAGGCTGAAACGCTCGCCTGGCTCAACTTCGCTGAGTTCCGCCAAGCGGCGAATGGGCATGCCATCGCGGCCTTGCCATGACAATTGCATGGCGACCGTGTTGGCTTGGTCAGGGGCACGTCCGGCAGAAAGGATCTGTCCGGACCAGCCGGCATTTGCGCCGAGCGGATAGACGGCTGACCAGACAAGGTCTCGCGAGGCATGAATGATTGCCGACGCGCCGACGCTGCGGCGGCCGACCGGGGCCGCCATCAGCAGGAAAATCAGGCCGAGGTTGAGGCCGACAAGTCCAATGATCCAGAATGCTGACACGAAAACGCTCCCGTACCCGCAGGAACCCTATCGCACGAGGCGTCCACAAAGGCTTAACCGGATTGATGGAATCAGGCGAATTCCATGATGACCGCATCAACGGCCAGGCTGTCGCCCGGCTTGGCGTTGATCTTGGCGATTGTCAGGTCACGTTCGGCGCGCAGCACGTTTTCCATTTTCATGGCCTCGACCACCGCCAGCGTATCGCCGGCTTTGATCTCCTGGCCTTCGGTGACGGACACCGAAACCACCAGGCCGGGCATCGGGCACAGCAGGAAGCGCGAGGTATCCGGCGGCAGTTTGACGGGCATCAGCCGGTCGAGTTCGGCAATAGCCGGCAGCATTGTGCGCGCGGTGACCGAAAGCCCGTTCCAGGCCATGCGCCAGCCGTTGAGCGCTTGGCGCAACTGGACAGCGACGGCGCGGTTGCCGACCATGCCTTTCCAGACCGTTTCGCCGGGCCGCCAATCGGAAATGACCGTGATTGCCACAGATCCGTTCAGCGACACGTCCATTTCAAGCGGCACCGACAGCATGCCGTCTTCGATGTCGGCTTTCACCCAGACATCATTGATGCGGACTTCCCAGGTGCGCTTGATATCGCCGGAATGCGGCGCCAGGCGGTCGCCAAGCCGGTCGAGGCGGTCGCGGCGCAAAAGTTCGGTCGCCAGGGAGACGGCGGCAAGCACATTGCACTCGTCTTCATCGGGCTGGCGCGGCACAAAACCGTCTGGATATTCCTCGGCAATGAAGCCGGTCGACAGGCGGCCTTCGCGCCAGCGCGGGTGTTGCATCAGCGCGGAAAGAAACGGGATGTTGTGCTCGATGCCGCCGACTTCAAACTGGTCGAGCGCCTGCGCCATGGCGTCAATGGCTTCGATACGGCTCGGCGCCCAAGTGCAGAGCTTTGCGAGCATCGGGTCGTAATACATTGATATTTCTGAACCTTCCGAAACGCCGGTGTCGTTGCGGATGACAACGTCGCCGTTGCGGCCTTCGGCTGGCGGACGGTAGCGCGTCAACCGGCCGATGGACGGAAGGAAGCTGCGATAGGGATCTTCGGCATAAAGGCGGCTTTCCACCGCCCAGCCGTTAAGCGTTATGTCCTTTTGCGCAAACGGCAGTTTTTCGCCCGCAGCGACGCGGATCATCTGCTCGACCAGATCAATGCCGGTCACCAATTCGGTGACGGGATGTTCGACCTGCAGGCGGGTGTTCATTTCAAGGAAAAAGAAGTTGCGGTGCTTGTCGACGATGAATTCGACAGTGCCGGCGCTTTGGTAATCCACTGCCTTGGCCAGCGCGACCGCCTGTTCACCCATGGCGCGGCGGGTCGCTTCATCGAGGAACGGCGACGGCGCTTCTTCGACGACCTTCTGGTTGCGGCGCTGGATGGAGCACTCGCGTTCACCCAGATAGACCGCATTGCCATGCGCATCAGCCAGAACCTGGATTTCGATATGGCGCGGATCAACAACGAATTTTTCGATGAAAATCCGGTCGTCACCAAACGATGAAGCCGCTTCCGATTTGGACCGCGCATAGCCTTCGCGCGCCTCTGGCGCATTCCAGGCGATGCGCATGCCCTTGCCGCCGCCGCCGGCTGACGCCTTTATCATCACCGGATAGCCAATTTCGCCGGCAATCCGTTCGGCATGGGTTTCATCGGCGATTTCGCCAAGAAAGCCGGGAACCGTGGAAACTTTCGCTGCATTGGCGAATTTCTTGGATTCAATCTTGTCGCCCATGGCCAGCATGGCCGGGGCTTTCGGACCGATGAAGACAATGCCTTTTTCTTCCAGCGCCGTGCAGAAGGACGCGCGTTCGGACAGAAAGCCGTAGCCGGGATGCACAGCCTCCGCGCCGGTTTGCACACAAGCCTCGATGATGCGCTCGGCGACCAGATAGCTTGCGGACGCCGCCGCGGGGCCGATCAGCACGGCTTCATCGGCCATTTCCACATGCATGGCGTGCCGATCGGCTTCGGAATACACAGCCACGGTGGCTATGCCCATCTTGCGCGCGGTCTTGATGACACGGCAGGCAATCTCGCCGCGGTTGGCGATCAGGATCTTCTTGAACATCGGCGCTTGGCTCCTCGCACTGCCTCAATAGGGCGTTGTGCGTGCGCCCTCAAGCCGACAAAGGGCTAAGCCTAGGGTCAGGACCTATTCATTTCCATGAAATGGTGCCCGCAATGGCGAGATATGCAAGGAAAAGTCCGCTGGACGGGGTTTGTCCCCCGGACAAGGGCTTTGACGCAGCAGATCGAAGCCAGAGCGGAGCATCCTTCGGACAGGGCGCATTTGCGCGGGCAACTTTGTCGCAAGCCCTTGAAAGCCTTCGGGCTTCCTGCGGTCTTGCTTCGCGTTTCCGCGCAAAGCCGCTCCTGCCATTTCGCGGAAATCAATAGGTCCTGACCCTAGATATGCTCGCCGGTGCGGAACGGACCGATTCGTGTGCCGGCCGCAATCAGATAGGCCGTTGACCATCCGATCAGCAAAAAGCCGTTGACGCCCTCCAGCGCGGCGAACAATCGCCAATGAACATCCGGCACCAGATCGCCGTATCCCACCGTCGAAAAGGTGATTGTCGAGAAATAAAGCGCGGAGGGAAAGTCCTGGAAAGCGCCAATCAGAATGTAGCACGTCGCCCAAAGCCAGATTTCAACTGTTAGGATGGCAAAAATGCCATAGACCACGCTGACCATCGCGAAAATCCGGCTGCGGCGGCCGTGCAGACGGAACCGCGCCACCATCCAGCCAGTCGCGTGGGTGACGCCGATCAGACCCAGCGTATGGGTGATGACGGTCAGGGTGATGACAAAGGTACCGGCGAGCAGATTGGTCAGCATGGAACCCGATCAGAGCATGATGCGTTCAAATGGAATCGTTTGAACGCCGGAATTTTGCGGTCCGGCAAGGCGCGGGCGGCGAGGCGGCATGAATGCCGTTAGCTGTCCGCGACGCAGACCGGGACGCAAAAAACCAAGTTGAAACGATTGCGGTTTGCTTATTTTTTTCAATACTTTGAACCTATCCCGGCTCGGCGGCCTTTCCCGCTCGGGCAGCGTCGAAATCCTCGCGCGATAGTCATATCGCGCTGCGGTGTTCTCCTAGCCGGCGCGGAAAATCCTCGCCGTCAAACCGCTCCCATTTGGGCGCATCATGCTCTAGCACAGATTTTTGCAAAGGAAATCTGCCCTCAGAACTGATCGCCAACTTGCCACACGCGGCAAATCCTGAAAGCCTGCGGCAAATCAAAAGACAGGGAGAAACCCATGAAAACCCGCGCCGCCGTGGCCATTGCCGCAGGCAAACCGCTCGAAATCATGGAGGTCGATCTTGAGGGCCCGCGCGAGGGCGAAGTTCTGGTCGAAATCAAGGCGACCGGCATTTGCCACACCGACGATTTCACTCTGTCCGGCGCCGATCCCGAAGGCCTGTTCCCCGCCATTTTGGGCCATGAGGGCGCGGGCGTCGTTGTCGACGTCGGCAAGGGCGTGACGTCGCTCAAAAAGGGCGATCACGTCATTCCGCTCTACACGCCGGAATGCCGTCAGTGCCCATCCTGCCTGTCGCGCAAGACCAATCTGTGCACCGCAATCCGCGCCACGCAGGGCCAGGGGCTGATGCCGGACGGCACGTCTCGGTTTTCCATCGGCAAGGACAAGATCCACCATTACATGGGCTGTTCGACATTTTCGAACTTCACGGTTCTGCCCGAAATCGCCTTGGCAAAAGTTGATCCCGAAGCGCCGTTCGACAAGATTTGCTATATTGGCTGCGGGGTGACCACGGGCGTTGGCGCGGTCATCAACACGGCCAAGGTCGAGGCAGGCGCCACGGCGGCGGTATTCGGGCTTGGCGGGATCGGGCTGAACGTCATCCAGGGTCTCAGGTTGGCCGGGGCCGACATGATCATCGGCGTCGATATCAACCCGGACCGCAAAGCCTGGGGCGAGCGCTTCGGCATGACGCATTTCGTCAATCCGAAGGAAACACCGGATGTGGTCGGCGCCATCGTCAACCTGACCAAGCGCGGCGCCGACCAGATCGGCGGAGCGGATTACACGTTCGACTGCACCGGCAATGTGACGGTGATGCGCCAGGCGCTGGAGGCCAGCCATCGCGGCTGGGGCCAGTCGGTGGTGATCGGCGTGGCAGGGGCGGGCCAGGAAATCTCGACGCGTCCGTTCCAGCTTGTCACCGGGCGTACATGGAAAGGCACGGCATTCGGCGGGGCGCGCGGCCGAACCGACGTGCCGAAGATTGTTGACTGGTACATGAGCGGCAAGATCGAGATCGACCCGATGATCACCCACATCCTGCCGCTTGAAGACATCAACAAGGGCTTTGATTTGATGAGGGCGGGAAAGAGCATCCGCAGCGTCGTGGTTTTCTGAAATTGGTGCGACCGGCACATGCCGCCTGCCCTTGACTTCATTGAACGCAATGCGATCTACACGCCTTGGAACGGGCACAAATTCGGGGGCTGACATGCGGAGCGACACGACCATGCAGATTGGCGTCATCGCCGGTCTTTTGATGCTGCTGGCCGCCTGCACAACCGATGGCCTCAGTGAAAAACCCGCACCGGTCCCGGATGCGTCAGGCGCAGTCTTGTCGCCGATCGAAAAATTGCAGCCCGACACGTCCGAAGCGGCACTGCACGACACGAGCGTTTCCAACATTCCCTATGTGGGTGTCTGGGCAGCGGATGCGGCCGGCTGCAAGAAAATCGATCAGCAGCCCTATGAAAGCTTTGCCGTCATTACGGTCAAATCGTTGCGCCAATTCGAGGAAAGCTGCTCGATCACTGCCGCGCCGGACCCGTCCAACCCGGTGAAAATGCCCGCCAGCTGTACGGCGGAAGGGGAAACGAGCGTCCGCGAAATTTCCCTGCAGACGCTTGGCGTCACCGGGTTGCGGATCATCAACAAGACAGGCGGCAAGCCGCTCGACTTCGTGCGCTGCAGCCTGCCGAAATAATCGCCGGCGATACCGACCCGTGGTGAAACTCCTCCCGAGGCGTACCCGTTACTCCCCATAACCGCCGGATTGGCGAAAAGGGAGGACGGAAAATGGCCGAGGGCAGCGCGCTCATCTACAAGCAGACGGCATGGACGCGGCTCACCCATTGGATATGGGCCATCAGCCTGTTTTTCCTGCTGTTGAGCGGGCTGCAGATATTCAATGCCCATCCGATGCTGCAATTCGGCAAGCAATCTGGTTTTGCCTTTGACAACGCCTTCCTCGAAATTGGCGCGGAGACCAAGCCGAACGGCAAGGCTGCCGGCTTTGTGGACATCAATGGCTTACGCCTTGAAACCACCGGCTGGCTCGGCGCGTTTGGAACCTCGCTTTCTCCGGATATCCGCGCCTTTCCGTCGTCACTGACCATCCCGTCCGGGCAAGATCTGGCGACAGGCCGTGTCGTGCATTTCTTTTTTGGCTGGGTGCTGGTCATCACGCTTTTGGTCTGGGGCGCGGCCAGCCTTGTCACCGGGCACATCCGCGATCTGGCGCCAGGAATTGCCGATTTCCGTGCCCTGCCCCGGTCGATTGCCGATCATGCGCGGCTCAAGTTCCACCATGAGCGGCAATACAACGTGTTGCAGAAACTTGCCTATGCGGGCGTGCTGTTCGGGCTGTTTCCGCTCATCATCCTGACCGGGCTGACCATGTCGCCGGGTATGAATGCCAGCCTGCCGTGGCTTGTGGATTTGTTTGGCGGGCGGCAGACGGCGCGGTCCCTGCATTTTCTGGCCATGCTGGGCCTCTCCGCCTTTTTCATCATCCACATGGCGATGATCCTCGCCGCCGGTCCGCTCAACGAAATGCGCTCGATCCTCACCGGCTGGTACCGCACCGATCCAAAACAGGGAGATCACTGACATGGTTGTATTTGCACCAGACCGCCGCCGCTTCCTGACCGGATTGGGAACCGGCGCTGCGCTCCTGCCGCTTTCGGGCTGCGAGGCGTTTGATGACTTGTCAAACAGTGACAATGGCGTCCGCAATGTGCTGGAAGCCGCCAACGGGCTGACTTACCGGATGCAGCGCCTGCTGGGCGGCGGACATGCACTGGCACAGGAGTTCACCGAGGCCGACATTCGCCAGCCGCAGCGGCCGAACGGCGTGACCGCGCCGGACGACGCCGACTACAAGGCTTTGGCATCGACCGGGTTTGCAGACTACCGGCTCACCGTCAACGGCATGGTGAAGCGGCCGCAGGCGCTTGCGCTGGACCGTTTGATGACCATGCCGCCGCGCACGCAGATCACCCGGCATGATTGTGTTGAAGGCTGGAGCTGCATCGCCAAATGGACCGGTGTGCCGCTGGCGCGGGTTCTGGATTTGGCTGAACCCTTGCCGGCGGCGCGATTTGCGCTGTTTTCCTGTTTCGACACGATCGAGCGCAGCCTGGCCGGGCTGGTCAAATACTACGAATCCGTGGATCTGGTTGACGCCCGTCATCCGCAGACCATCCTTGCCTATGGGCTGAACGGAAAGGCGCTGCCGGTCGAAAACGGCGCGCCCCTCAGGCTGCGCGTTGAGCGCCAGCTCGGTTACAAGATGGCGAAATATGTCCATACGATCACGCTGGTGGACAAGCTGGACGCGTTCGGGCTCGGCAAGGGCGGCTATTGGGAAGACCGCGGCTATGACTGGTATGCAGGAATTTGAATACAGCAAATGCTGCACTTGCAGGGCGTGACAAGCCCGTGGCGAAGGTCTAACACTCGAATCGTCATGGGCGAGAGCCCTACCGTTTGCGGGAGAGAGCCGGGTATCCGGCCGCCGAAGGGGAAATCGCCCGAAATCTCTCAGGCAAAAGAACCGTCAACGGGAAACGACGCTCTGGAAAGTCGGGGGGCAACCTCCGCGCCGAAGGTGTAAGCGCAGCCGACAGGGTTCCGGTTGTGCAAGTCTCTCAGGCTTCAGACAGAGGGGCACGAAAAGCTGCCGCAAATGCGGCGGCAAACGTGCGCCTTTGGAGATGCCATGACCGACCATACCGAACCGGGCGATTTGAACATCCTTCCGCTCGAAGATTTCCACGAAAAAGCCGGCGCGAAATTCGGCGGTTTCGCCGGTTGGCGCATGCCCATCACCTATCCGGCGGGCGTGCTGAAAGAACATCTGCATTGCCGAGAGGCTGCCGGGCTTTTCGACATTTCCCACATGAAGCTGATTGTTGCCGAAGGCGCGGATGCTGCCGCCTTTCTCAGCCGCGCCTGTCCGCTGGATGCGGCGGCACTGGAACACCGGCAATCCAAGTACACCTTCCTCTTGAATGATGATGCCGGGATCATTGACGACCTGATCGTCACGCGGCTCGGTGAAACGCGATTCATGATTGTCGCAAATGCCGGCAATGCGGCGCGCGACATTGCCGAATTCCGGGCCATCGCCAAGGATTTCGCCGTCACGCTTGACCCGCTCGACCGGGTTTTCATCGCGATCCAGGGACCGCTGGCGGCATCAGTGCTGGGCGACGCGGGCGTGGATATCACCGGCATGACTTTCATGCATGGCCGCGAACCGCAGCCCGGCATGTTTCTGACCCGCTCCGGCTATACCGGCGAAGACGGGTTTGAGATCGGCATGGAAGCCGAAATGGCGGGGCCGTTCGTTGAAAAACTGCTGACCGACAGCCGCGTGCAATGGATCGGACTGGCGGCGCGCGATTCACTCAGGCTCGAGGCGGGTCTGTGCCTGCACGGCAACGACCTTTCCGAAGCCTTCAATCCTGCGGAAGCCGGTCTGTTGTGGGCTATCGGCAAGGCCGTGCGCGAGCGTGCGTCGTTCCGAGGCGCATCGGCGCTGAATACCGCCATTGCCGCAGGCGTGAAACAGCGCCGGCATGGCCTCAAGCCCGAAGGCCGCCAGCCGGTGCGCGGCGGCGCAGCCATCAAGCTTGCCGATGGCACGCCGGTTGGAACGGTGACCTCTGGTGGCTTCGGCCCGTCGGTCAATCATCCGGTTGCCATGGGCTATGTCGCAACCGGCCTGCCCGAAGGCACCGCGCTTTTTGCAGAGGTGCGCGGCGCCCTGCTGCCGCTCGCCATTCATCCCCTGCCCTTCTTCCCCCATCGCTACGTGAAAGGATAAGCCATGACGGTCATGTTCACCGAGGATCACGAATGGATCCGGCTCGAAAACGGCATTGCCACGATCGGCATCACCAACCATGCGCAGGAGCAGCTTGGCGATCTGGTGTTTGTCGATCTGCCCAAGACCGGCACGACAATAGACAAGGGCGATGCGGCTGTCGTGGTTGAATCGGTCAAGGCCGCGTCAGACGTCTATGCGCCGGTCAGCGGCGAAATCACCGAAGTCAATGACGCGCTTTCAGCAGAACCGGGCCTCGTCAATGCCTCGCCCATGGATGGCGGCTGGCTTTGGAAAATGCGCATCGCCGATGAGAGCCAATTGGGCGGCCTGATGGACGAAAAAGCCTATCTTGCAATGGTCGGCTGAGGAAACAGAACCATGAGCCACAATGATTTTGCCGGACGCCATGTCGGTCCGCGCCAAACGGACATCCGCACCATGCTGGCGGCCATCGGCGTTACCTCGCTGGAAACGCTGATTTCGCAGACTGTTCCGGACGCCATCCGCCTGAAACGGCCACTGGCGCTGCCGGCGCCGCTTGGCGAAGCCGAAGCGCTCGGCGAAATCGAAGCCATCATGGGCCGCAATGTGGTTCTCAGGAGCTTTTTCGGCCAGGGCTGCCATGGCTGCCACGTGCCGCCGGTCATTCAGCGCAACTTGTTCGAGAACCCGGCATGGTACACGGCCTATACGCCTTATCAGGCCGAGATCAGCCAGGGACGGCTGGAAATGCTGTTCCATTTCCAGACTCTGGTCAGCGAATTGACCGGCCTGCCGGTGGCGTCAGCCTCATTGCTGGATGAAGCGACTGCCGCCGCAGAATCCATGGCAATTGCCGTTCGCCACCACCGGGACAAGCGCGTGCGGATTGCCCTGCTTGGCGAACTTCACCCCCAGGTCCGCCAGGTTCTGCAAACCCGGGCAGAGCCGCTCGGCTGGACAATTGAGAACGGAATGGCAGACGCCGAAACAGCGGCGCTGTTCGTGCCATGGCCCGACACAAATGGCGCCTATGGCGATCCGCATGCGGCAATCGCTTCGGCAAAAGCGCTTGGCGCGCTGGTGATTTTCGTGGCCGATCCGCTGGCGCTGACCATTACGGAAACGCCCGCCGCTTTGGGTGCGGATATTGCCTGCGGCTCGATGCAGCGTTTCGGCGTGCCAATGGGCTTTGGCGGGCCGCATGCCGCCTATATGGCGGTGAGCGAAGCGCTGACGCGGCTCATGCCTGGCCGGCTGGTGGGCCAATCGGTCGATGCCAAGGGCCGCACCGGCTACCGGTTGGCGCTGCAAACGCGCGAACAGCATATCCGCCGCGACAAGGCGACATCAAACATCTGCACCGCGCAGGCGCTTCTGGCCAATATGGCGGCTGCCTATGCGATCTGGCACGGGCCTGAAGGCCTTTCGGCGATTGCAGCGCGGGTGCATGGGCTGGCGAACCGTTTTGCCGAAGGATTGCGGAAGGCGGGCGCCGAAATAGCACCCACTCTATTCGATACCGTAACGTTCCACCCCAAAACCGGGACGGCCGAAGCTGCCGCCGAACTCGGCTATCTGGTGCGAACCGTGAGCGGCGGACAGGTCAGCGTGGCGTTTGACGAAACTTCCGGCGAGCAGGATCTGGCCGTGCTTTCCGCGCTGTTTGGGGCAAGCGCGCCGGAAAAAGCCAAATCCGCCTTGCCCGGCCGCCGCGGTCCGGGATTTCTCAGCCAGCCGGTTTTCCACCAGAACCGTTCGGAAACCGAGATGATGCGGTTCCTGCGGCGGCTGGCCGACAAGGATCTGGCACTCGACCGGGCGATGATCCCGCTCGGCTCCTGCACGATGAAGCTGAATGCCGCTGCCGAAATGATGCCGCTCAGCTGGAAATCGACAGGCGGGCTGCATCCTTTTGCCCCTGATGCCCAAACGCTGGGCTATCGGAAGCTCACCAGCGATCTCGAAACATGGCTGGCCGAAATCACCGGCTTTGATGCTGTGTCGCTGCAGCCCAATGCCGGAAGCCAGGGCGAATATGCCGGGCTTTTGTCTATCCGCCGCTATCACGCCTCGCGCGGCGAGCCGCACCGCAATGTCTGCCTGATCCCGTCCTCGGCGCACGGCACCAATCCGGCGAGCGCTGCCATGGCCGGCATGCGCGTTGTGGTCACCGGCTGCACGCCGGACGGCGATATTGACGTTGCCGATCTGCGGCAGAAGGCCGAGCAGCACAAGGATCAGCTTGCGGCGCTGATGATTACCTATCCATCGACGCATGGCGTTTTCGAGGAAAGCGTCAAGGACATCTGCGGCTTCATCCATGCGGCGGGCGGCCAGGTTTATCTGGACGGCGCAAATCTCAATGCGCTGGTCGGGCTGGCGCGCCCGGGTGATATCGGCGCGGATGTCTGCCACATGAACCTGCACAAGACATTTGCCATTCCCCATGGCGGCGGCGGCCCGGGCGTTGGCCCGATTGGCGTGAAGGCGCACTTGCAGCCGTTCCTGCCAGGTGATCCGGGTGCGGACAATTCGGGTGCGGTGGCGGGCGCCAAGTTTGGCTCTGCCTCCATCCTCACCATTACCTGGATGTATGTCCGCATGATGGGCGGCGAAGGCCTGACCCAGGCGACGCGCATGGCCATTCTCAACGCCAATTACATTGCGCGGCGGCTGGAGAGCGCCATCCCGCTTCTCTACAAGGGACGGCAGGGGCGCGTTGCCCATGAATGCATTCTCGACACGCGCGTTTTGAAGGACCGGGCCGGCATATCCGTCGAGGATATCGCAAAGCGGCTGATCGACTACGGTTTTCATGCACCGACCATGTCGTGGCCGGTGGCCGGAACCCTGATGGTCGAGCCGACCGAATCCGAGCCGCTGAGCGAACTTGACCGGTTTTGCGAAGCGATGTTGGCCATCGCGGCGGAAGCGAAAAAGGTGGAAAAAGGCGAATGGGATACGGCGGACAATCCGCTCGTCAACGCGCCGCATACCGCTTCGGATGTGCTGGGCGAAAACTGGGAGCATGGATATAGCCGCATGGTTGCGGCCTATCCGGCAGGAGAAAGTGCCGAGCGGGTCAAATACTGGCCGCCGGTCAGCCGCATCGACAATGTTTATGGCGACCGCAACCTGGTCTGCGCCTGTGCGCCGGTGTCAGCCTATCAGGCGGCGGAGTAATACTTAGCCCTTGCGCAGCAAGGCCATGTTGGCCTGCAGAACCGGATTGTCGCCAAGCGAGGCCTGTGCCTCTTTCAGGAGCTTGGCGGCTTTCTTCTTGTCGCCGCGCAGGATCTGCGAATAGCCCATGTTGTTGACGATTTCCGGCTTGCGGCCGGCGACGTTGAGCAATTGCTCATAGGCGCGGTCGGCAAAGTCGAACCGGCCAAGCTGGTCATAGGACGCCGCGAGGCCAAGCCATGCCTCGGCATTGTCTGCCCGCAGCTCGACTGCCTTGCGGAAGTGCTTTTCAGCCAGGCCATAGTTGGAATCAAGGAACTGCGCCTTGCCGGCCTTCAGGTCGCTCTCCGAAACATCCTTGGAGGGCGCAATGGCGCGGGTATTGGTGTGATCGAGATTGGAGGTCTGGCAGCCCGAAACGAGCAAAGCGAAAGCGATGGCCGCGACGGCCTTCAAAGATGTTTTCTGCATGGTCCCTGTCCCATTTGCCCGGTTCCCGGGTCGTTTAACGGGATCAACCTAGCAGGGACGGCTTAAGCAACCGTGCGAAAACATTGATAAATTTCGGTTTCGCGGTAAGGGGTGCTTAACCTTGGTTCACTCGCCGGACAGATATCGCGTCAACAGCGGAATGATGGCGATCATGATGACAACCGGCAAAATGCAGACGGTGACGGGCACCGACATCTTGGCCGGAAGCGCATGCGCCTTTTCCTCGGCCATTGACATGCGCTTGTTGCGCATTTCATCGGAGAAGATGCGCAAGGCGCCTGACAGGCTGGTGCCGAGCTCCTTGGACTGCTGAAGAAGAGTGGCAAAGGCGCGCACTTCATCAAGGCCCAGCCGCTCGGCCAAGGCTTTCAGCGTATCGTCCAGGCTGCGGCCTGCCCGAAGTTCGATGGAAACCAGACGCAGGTTTTCGCTGAGCGATGGATAGCTGAGGGCAATCTCGCGCGACACGCGTTCGATGGAGGCTTCCATGCTCATGCCGGCGTCCGAGCAGACAATCATCAGATCCATGAAGTCCGGAAAACCGTTGCGGTGTTCGAACCGCTTGGCGCGGGCGCGCTGGGCCAGAAAGAGAGATGGGAAGAAATAGCCGAAAGCGCCTGCCGCCAGCACGAACATCAGGCGCGAAGCACCCGCGCCATTGCCGGACTGGAATTCGAGGTAGGCGAATGTGGCGATGGAGAAAACGAAGAAGGACACGATGCGCGCCAGAAAAAATTTTCCGACCGCGCCGGGATCCATGTAGCCGGCCTGCAGCAATTGCATGCGGATGCGCACCACGCTTTCGGCGTCTGCCTTGGAATAAAAATCCTGGGCGGTTTTCTCGGCTTTCTGGCGCAGCGCCTTGACGGCATCCGGCTTTTTCTCTTCCGCGGCCATGCTGCCGACCGTGGCCACGCCATCAACTTTCAAGCGGCGCTTTAGGTCATTGCGGCTGCGGCCATTGGCTACCAGAGGCCAGGCCATCGATACGCCGCCGACTGCCAGAAGCGCCAGGGCAAGGGTCGCCAGTGACACCGGACCATTGTTGAGGATTGAGAGGAGCTTTTCCATGATCAGAACTTGAAATTCGACATTTTGAACATGATGGCATTGCCAAGCACCAGCCAGAAGACCGAGGCGCCGATCAGGTACCAAGCCATGGGCTTGTCCATCGCGCCAGCATAGTAGTCGGGTGTGAACACAAGCATGCCGAACGCCAGAAGCACCGGCAGGGCCGTCAGGATATAGGCCGACATGCGCCCTTCGGTGGAAATCGAGCGGACTTTGCGGCGCAGTTTGCCGCGTTCGCGGATTACTGCCGACAGGCCATCGAGGATTTCGCGCAGATTGCCGCCGGACGTGGTTTGTATGGAGACCGCAGTCACGAACAGGGGCAGGTCTTCATGGCCGACACGCTGATACATGTTGGTGAGCGCTGTCACCAGGTCGGAGCCATAGGTCACTTCATCTGCGGCGATGCCGAATTCGGTCCCGATTGGATCGGGCATTTCGCGGCCGACCATGGCGATAGCCACCGGCACCGGATGGCCGGCTTTCAGACCGCGGGTGATGAGTTCCAGCGCTTCGGGAAGCTGAATGCCAAAGTTCTTGTGGCGGCGTTTGCGGCGATTTTTAAGCCAGAAAACCGGCAGGTAGAGCGTCATGGCAATTGCCACAATCACGCTGACCGAAAATGAAAATCCCATCCAGTTCGCCACGCCGCCAAAGCCCGCTGCGACAGCGGTCGTGATGGCCAGATACTTCGGGAAAGCCATGACCATGCCGGACTGCGCGCGAAGCTTGCGCAGGTATTCAGCCGGACGCGAGGTGAAGGAACTGCCCTCGCCGCGCTCCTTGCGCAGCTGGATCAGCACCTGTTCCTGGGTCAGTTTCTTGTCTTGCAGACGCACACGGCGGTTGATCGAGCGGCGACCGTCGCTTTTTTCGGCGTAGAGCAGGTAGATCGCCTCGGCAAACAGCACTGCTGCCAGCACGATGGCGGCATAGACAACGTGAATGACAGAGAACGACACCGCTTAGTCCATCCTGCCGGGTTCGAAATAGCGGCCCGGAAACTCGATGCCCATGGCGCGCAGGTCTTCAAGGAAACGCGGGCGCAGGCCCGTCGCCTCGAAATGGCCGGAAATCTTGCCGTCGGCATCCATGCCGGTGCGCACATATTTGTAGATTTCCTGCATCTGGATGATGTCGCCTTCCATGCCGGTCACTTCGGCAATGGAGGTCACCTTGCGCTTGCCGTCCGACATGCGGGTCAGCTGCACGATGATGTGGATGGCGCTGGCGATCTGGCTGCGGATGGACTGGACGGTCATCGGCATGCCGGTCATGCCGAGCATTTGTTCAAGGCGCGAAATGGCGTCGCGCGGCGTATTGGCGTGAATGGTGGCCATCGAGCCTTCATGGCCGGTATTCATGGCCTGCAGCATGTCAAAGGCTTCTTCGCCGCGGCACTCGCCGAGGATCACCCGGTCCGGCCGCATACGCAGGGCGTTCTTGACCAGATCGCGCTGCTTGAGTTCGCCATGGCCTTCGATATTGGCCGGACGCGTTTCCATGCGGGCAACATGCGGCTGCTGCAATTGCAGCTCGGCCGCATCTTCAATGGTGATAAGGCGTTCGTCTTCCGGAATGAAGGCCGACAACGCATTCAGCATGGTCGTCTTGCCGGTGCCGGTACCGCCCGAAATGATGGTCGTCTTGCGGGCATGGACGGCCGCAGCGATGACTTCGGCCATGGACTGGGTGATGGCGCCGAATTCGACCAGCTTGTGCAGTCCGAGCTTGTTCTTGGAGAATTTGCGGATCGACAGGAGCGGACCGTCAACGGCAACCGGACGGATGGCGGCATTGAAGCGCGAGCCGTCGAGCATGCGGGCGTCAACCAGCGGCTGGGATTCATCAACACGGCGGCCAACGGCGGCGACGATCTTGTTGACGATGCGCAAGAGATGGGCTTCGTCCTTGAACGGCACATGGACCTGAACCAGCTTGCCGCGCTTTTCGACAAAGCAGTTCTGGTGGCCGTTGATCAGGATGTCATTGATTTCCGGATCCTTGAGCAGCGGCTCAAGCGGGCCAAGGCCGACCATTTCATCGACGATATCGTCAATCAGCGATTCCAGCTCGGCGACGTTGACGGCAAGACGTTCGGCGCGGGTTTTTTCAGCGACGAAATCGGCGACCTGGCGGCGCATTTCCTCGCGCGGCAGGCGCTCCAGCGCCGGCAGGTTGATTTCCTCTATCAGCATGCGGTGGATGCGGACCCGGGCGTCGAGCACGCGGTTCGAAGCTTTCGCCGCATCGGCGAGACCGTTTTCCTGGGCGACGGGCTGCAGCCTGCGGGTCGAGGGAATGACCACGCCTTCATGGCGGTCAACCTTGGCAGGTGCCGGACTGACCATATCGCTGGCGCGATGCTGAAGTGTTGAAAACCGGCTGGACATGTTTGGCCCTTCCCTTGGCTGGATGAACCTTAACCGGCCTTCCTCAAGAATCCCTTGCCGAGCGGGAAGAAAGAGCGCTTTTTCGGTGCGGAAACCGACATTTCCTCGGGCAGGATGATGCGGCGCAAGTCATTGATGACATTGGCGTCGGCATCGATGGACTGCAGCGGCACGCCGCGGTCGACAGCCTGGCGGACCAGCCGGTAATTGTTGGCAATGCCACCGACAAAATGATCGCCGAGAATTTCCTCGACATCGGCCTGCTTGATGCCAGATTCAAACATGCGTTGCTCGAAGCGGTTGACGATGACATTGGGCTTCACGCCCTTGCCGGCCGTCTCGTAGATCGACTGGATGAGGCGCTGGGTGTGGCGCAGGCAAGGCACCGTCATTTCGGTGACGATGAACAGCTTGTTGGAGCCGAGCAGCACCGTCTGCGTCCACGGAAACCATGTGCGCGGCAGATCGATGACCACATGGTCAAAATAGGCCGACACCAGATCAAGCATGCGCACGACGACTTCGGCATTGAACGAGCGCATTTCCGACGGCTGGGCCGGTGCGGCGAGAACAGCAAGGCCGCTCTCATGCTTGGACAGCATCACGTCCAGCAATTGCCGGTCGAGGCGCTCGGGCTGGTTTTCAATTTCGGAAATGTCGAACCGGCCTTCCATGTCGAGATATTCGGCACAGGCGCCCTGCTGTAGATTGAGGTCGACCACACAGGTGGTGGCGCCGCGGGTGGCCGAATTGTGCAGCTGAAACGCCGTCTGCAGGGCCAGAGTCGTGTTGCCGACGCCGCCGGCGGCCGGCATGAACGTATAGATCTGCGATTCCGAATTTTCCTGGCGGTCCTTGCCCTGCAGGGCGCGGATGCTGGAGCGGACGATGTCGGCGGTCATCACCGGCTTGACCAGGAAATCGGTAACCTGCATCTGGACAAGCACGCGCACGACGGCGGCATCCAGCGACTGGGTGACCACGATGACCGGAAGCTTGCCGTCAAGCCGGCGCATGATGCGCTGCAGCGATTCCAGTTCATCCAGGCGCGTGGAATCAAGGTCAACGACCACCGCGCCGCAATCGGCATCCTGCACTTCGCCGCGCAGTTCGCTGACGGACTTTTCAATGCTCGTGCAGTCAATCGACTCCGAAGCCGAAAATGCTGTGCGCGTTTCCTGAATGAACGCCTTGTCGGGCGAAACAATCAGGATGCACTTGGAATTGGACTTGGCCATGGTTCATGCTTCTCCCGGCAGCTTTGCGCTGCCTGTCATTGATTGGTTGCAGGCGCCGGCTTTAGGACAGGATCAGCTCCGTCGCCGCCGCGCTCTGAAGGAACGCGCAGGTCCGGATCATCCGTGCCTTCGGCCCAGGGATCGACAATCTGCAACATGGTGTTGACGGCAATGGCGTCACCTGCCCGCATGGTCACGCCTTCCGGCCGGGCCAATTCGTCACGGGTGGTGCAGCCAGCCATCGGCAAGGCAGACACAATGAGCGCTGAAAGGATCATCTTGCGCATGGTCATTCCTTCGGCAGTTCGAGGATGTGGCCGGCGCCGGGAGCGGCAGAATGGCCACCAGCCTTGGCGCGGTTGATGTCGGAAACCTTCACTTCGTCGATGTTTCCGAGGAAATATTCGGCGCTGGTCGGCGCTTTGCTTGCGTCAAGCGGCGTCGCCATCTTCTTGGTTGGATCGATCGGCTTGACCAGATAGGGGGTTATCAGGATGACCAGATCGGTCTCGCGGCGCTGATAGGCCTTGGACGAAAACAGCGAGCCAAGCACCGGCATGGAGCCCGCACCCGGCAAGCGCTGCAGGATTTCGTCGTTCTGGCTCTGCAAGAGGCCGGCGATCATGAAGCTCTGGCCGCTCTTGAGATCGACGGATGTCTTGGCGCGGCGGACAATGAAGCCCGGGATGGCGATATCGCCGATCTTGTAGGAACCGGTCGTGTCGACAGCTGAGACTTCCGGCTCGATGTCGAGGCTGATCAGTCCGTCTTTCAGGACAGTTGGCGTGAAATCAAGGCTTACGCCGTATTTCTTGAACTCGACTGTGACCTTGCCGCCATCAGTGGCGACCGGGATCGGATATTCGCCGCCGGCAAGGAAGCTGGCTTTTTCACCGGAACGGGCAACCAGATTGGGCTCGGCAAGGCGGCGGGCGACGCCCTTGTCCTCAAGCGCCTTGATGGCGAGGTCGATCGAGAAATTGCCGGAATTGAGCAGGCCGCCGATAATTCCTGCCGCGCCCGTCGATGTAACGGCTGGCGCTGAATTGAACGTTACGCCGCCGCCCGGCGTCATGTAGGCAGCTGAGAGCTTGGCGCCGAGTTCCTGGCCGACCTGCCGGTTCATTTCAACGAAGCGGACGTTGAGCTGCACCTGCTGTGACGATGAAATATCGACCGAATTGATGACTTCCTCGTCGCCGGAATAGCGGCTGGCGATTTTCTTGACCTTTTCGGCCGCAACGGCATCCCGCGCCGAGCCGGAAATGACCACGCGGCCATTGGCCGAACTGACCTTGACATCGGAATCAGGAACCGCATCTCGGATTGTCGAGGCAAGGGCCTTGGTGTCGAGCGTGACTTCGATATCGACTGTGCCGACCAGTTGCTTGTTCTCGTCAAACAGGGCAATGCCGGTGGTGCCGAGCGCATTGCCGAGCACATAAAATGACTTGTCGGTGAGCGGATTGACATTGGCGACTGATGGATCGCCGATGACGATCTCGTAAAACGCCGCATTGGTCTTGATCGTCTGCGGCTTGCCCTTGGCGACCTTGACGGTGGTGTTTTTTGTTGCGGAAATCGTGATGACGTCCTGGGCATATGCAGGCGAAAGGCTGGCAGGCAGCCCCGCAAGAACTGCCAGAAACCCGAATGCCGTCAGCGATGTTTTCATCTTCATATCCGTCCGCCCGTTTCATTTCCGATGCATTGCGCCGTCCCCACGGCGCGGTGCAAAGTCAGTCTTGAGAAATTACCGAATAGGTCTGTGCTTCGAGGCCGCGCGTCACGATCACCGTGCGGGTCTTCGGCCCGTCAACGGCAATCGGCGTCTCCGCGATGGCCTGAACCGTTGCCGCATCGGTGTTGGCCGGCAGCGCGGCTGTCACTTCTGCGCCCACGCCGCGCAAGGTCAGCGTCATCTGGCCCATGGCGCGGGCCTGGGCGACCTTCTGGGCGCCGTCAACAGACACTTCGAGCGTCACGGACTTTGAAACTTCCGAGGCCGTGTCAGCATCATCGAGCTTCTGGCCGACCGAAAGAACCCGGATATTGGCCAAGACGATCGCGGCACGAGCCTGAACACCCTGTTTGGTTTCACCCTCGCCTTCGCCATTGCCGTCTTCGCTGGTCACCAGCAGATCGACATAGTCGCCGGGCTGAATGAAGCCGCCAACGCCGGAGACTTCATCAACTTTCACCGAGACGGCGCGCATGCCGGGCGAAACCTTGTTGGCAAGCGTGGCCTTGCCGCCCTCGCCCGAAAGTTTGGACAACAGGACCGGTTCATTTGGCATGATCGCCGCCATGACCAGGCGGTCGGACTTGGCAACCTCCTCAATGGTCTTGAAGGCGCCTTCGGGCAGCTTGTCTTTCTGCCACGGAATTTCGGCCAGCTTTTCGCGCACCGGATCATCGCCGAACTTCAGCATCTCCTTGGCAACGACAATGGTGGCGAACTCGACGGCCTTTTCCTTGCGGGCAGGCGCGGCCACTTCCACAACGCGCGGCTCGGAGGCTTTCGATATCCACATGTCGGCGCCAAACAGCGCAGCCGCACCGACCACGGCGGCAATGCCGATCATTGGTAAAGCCTTGTTCTTCACGCCCCAGCCCCTTGTTGTCCGGCTCATCAGGGCAATGATTAGCGATCAATCCTAAAGATTCCCGCAACTTGACCCCTCAATTTGCGCGCAATTTTAGCAATGATGGTGAACGCCGCCTTAATCCGAAACGCGCCAATTTATGGAACGCAAGCGGAACGTGCGTCGCATCTTGGCGCGAGGCGTGGCAGTATCCGCGGTGATTCGAAATGGACGCCTGATATAGATGGAAGACAGCAACGATCTTTTCGCCGGATTGCCGGTTTCCGCGCCCGTCGTTGCCGCCCAGGCCGCACCAGCGCCCAAGCCGGCAGCCAAGCCCCAGCTGCGCGACGCCTCGGAAAGCTATGGCGCCGACGCCATCGAGGTGCTGGAAGGTCTGGAGCCAGTGCGGCGGCGGCCGGGCATGTATATCGGCGGCACCGACGAAAAAGCGCTGCACCACCTGTTTGCCGAAGTGATCGACAATTCAATGGATGAAGCCGTGGCCGGTCACGCCACCTTCATCGATGTCGAGCTTGATGCAGAGGGGTTTCTCGCGGTCACCGACAATGGGCGCGGCATGCCGGTCGAGCCGCATCCGAAATTTCCGGACAAGTCAGCGCTCGAGGTCATCATGACCATGTTGCATGCAGGCGGCAAATTCGATTCCAAGGTTTATGAGACATCCGGCGGCCTGCATGGGGTGGGCGTCTCGGTGGTCAATGCGCTGTCAGACCGGCTTGAGGTCGAAGTAGCGCGCGGCCGCCAGCTTTACCGGCAGGTGTTTGAGCGCGGCACGCCGGTTGGCGGCATTGAAAAGCTCGGCGAAATCCACAATCGGCGCGGCACCAAGGTGCGGTTTCATCCTGACGCGCAGATCTTTGGCAAGGATTTGCGGTTTGATCCGGTGCGCCTCTACAAGATGGCGCGTTCAAAGGCCTATCTATTTGCCGGCGTTGAAATCCGCTGGAACTGCGCGCCCGAACTTTTGACTGCCAAGGATGCGCCGCCGGCAAATGCGGTGTTTCATTTCCCGGGCGGATTGAAAGACCACCTCGCCGCCCAGCTTGAGGGCGAAGTTCAGGTGACGCGCGAGCCGTTTTTCGGCAAGAGCGCGCGCCAGGGCGGCCATGGCTCGCTCGAATGGGCCGTGTCCTGGTATCCGGGCGACGGTTATGTCAACTCCTATTGCAACACCGTGCCGACCGGCGATGGCGGCACGCATGAAGCCGGTTTCCGCAACGCGCTGACGCGCGGGCTGAAAACCCACGCCGAGCGCATCGGCAACAAGCGCGCCGCCATCATCACAGCCGATGACGTCATGACCTCGGCTGCCGCCATGCTGTCCGTGTTTATCCGCGAGCCGGAATTTGTCGGCCAGACCAAGGACAAGCTGGCGACCGGCGAAGCCACGCGCATCGTCGAAAACGCCATCCGCGATCCGTTCGACCATTGGCTGGCTGACAATCCGCAAGAGGCTGCAAAGCTTCTGGATTGGGTCGTGGCGCGGGCCGATGAGCGGCTCAAGCGCCGCCAGGAAAAAGAGGTCAGCCGCAAAATGGCGGTCCGAAAGCTTCGCCTGCCCGGCAAACTGGCCGATTGCACACAGAACGCGGCGGCGGGCGCGGAAATCTTCATCGTCGAAGGTGATTCGGCTGGCGGCTCGGCCAAGCAGGCGCGCGACCGCCAGCGCCAGGCCATTCTGCCGCTGCGCGGCAAGATCCTCAATGTGGCGAGCGCCGGCCGCGAGAAACTGACAGCCAACCAGCAGATCGCCGATCTCATCCAGGCGCTTGGCTGCGGCACGCGCTCGAAATACCGCGAAGACGATCTGCGCTATGACCGGGTCATTATCATGACGGACGCCGATGTCGATGGCGCGCATATTGCCTCGCTGCTCATCACCTTCTTTTACCAGGAAATGCCCGAATTGGTGGCCAACGGGCATTTGTACATGGCCGTGCCGCCGCTTTACCGGCTCACCCAGGGCGGCAAGACGCTTTATGCGCGTGACGACGCCCACAAGGACGAGCTTCTGAAAACCGCTTTCAGCGGACGCGGCAAGGTCGAGCTTGGGCGCTTCAAGGGCCTTGGCGAAATGCTGCCCGGCCAACTCAAGGAAACCACCATGGACCCGGCCAAGCGCACCCTCCTCAGGGTGGAAATTGCCTCGGGCGCCGAGCCGACGCGGCTGGCCGTGGATGCGCTGATGGGCGTGAAGCCGGAGGCGCGGTTCCGCTTCATTCAGGAGCGGGCGGAATTCGCCGAAGAGCTGGATATCTGACCGATCAGGCCGCCGTTATCGCCAGCGCATGGCCGCGCGCATTGCCGCGCAGGGCTTCAAGATGCAAAGCGCGAAGCAGCGCCGCGATTTCCTGGTGTGATTCCGGCGGGCCTTGCGGACGCTCAATGCCGGGGATTTCCGCCAGCATGCGCCAGGTGACTTCCTGAATGCCGCAGACGCGCTTGCCGGTCGCAACTTCGCGCCAGATTTTCAAGGCCTTGAGAATGGGCGCGGCGGTGATCTCGGCAAGGCCGGCCTTGGCCAGCATGGCGGCAACTGCGCCGTCGCGGCCATTGGCAAGAAGATCAGCGACACGGGCCGGCGCAAGCCGCGACAGGGCCGCCAGAATGGCCGCCAGAAAATCAGCCTTGCCGTGTGCAACAATGCGAAGAACGAAGGCGGTTGTCAGTTCGCCGGACAGCCGCAAATGCTCGGCAAGCGCGCCATGGTCCTGCGGCGGGGTGGTTTCGGCCAGCGTGACCGCACCGCTCTGGCAGGCTTCGCGCGCCATGCGTTCGGCCCTTGCGCCCCCCATCAATGCGACCACCAGCGGCGAGGATTTCAACGTTTCACTGACCTTGACCATCAACCGGTGCCGGGTTTCGGCAGGCAGGTTCTTATGAGCGATCAGCGCCTCGCGCACATCATTGCGGCTGCCATGGCGCTCGGCCATGCGGTTGAAGCTGATCGTGGCGATGGAAGCAGAGGAGTTCCCAAGAAGTTCAATCACCGCCTCGGGTTCGCCGACTTCGGCAAGGGCGGCGGACAGCGAAACGGAGACACCGGCGCGCATGGCGATGAGCCGCTGGATCGGGCCGGAACCGCTGGCGGCCCGGTCAATCAGGTCGCAATCCTGCAGAAGCGGCGAGCGCACCAAAACCATGGCCGCGACTTCCGGCTGGTCATTGGCAAGGGCGGCGACAATCTGGGCCGGCGCCAGTTGGCTGAGTGAAAAAACCTCCGACAGCGCCATGCGGACCTTGGGTGACGGATCATCCAGCAGCAGTGTCAGCGCCGCTTCCGCTGCGCAGCGGTCTTCAAATGAAAAACCTGCGTCGAGATAAGCCCTCGCCAGCGCCCCGGCGGCATTGGCCCGTTCCTGGACTTTTGCCGTATCCAACCACTTCAGGAAGTGCTGAACGATCATTGTTTCACCCGCATGCCACTCTGGAATCAAAGCTAGGGGGAATAAGTTTACGAACGGTTCACCATGTTTGGATGAGCACCACTTTCAGCTGCCTTGCGGGGCCGCATATCCGGGCCTATCACTTGGCTGCAGGGAGGACGCAATGGCCGGACTTTATCTCGAGGATTTCAAGCCGGGACAGGTATTTCGCCATGCCCTGCGCAAGACGGTGACCGAATCGGACAATATGCTGTTTTCGGTCATGACGCTCAATCCGCAACCCCTGCACATCGACTTTGATTTCGCTTCCAAGACCGAATGGGGCCAGCCGCTGGTCAATTCGCTGTTCACGCTCGGCCTGATGATCGGCATTTCGGTTCACGACACGACGCTCGGCACGACAATTGCCAATCTGGGCATGACCGAAACCACCTTCCCTGCCCCGGTTTTTCATGGCGACACAATCAGGGTGGAAACCGAAGTACGGGCTGTGCGGGCTTCCAAGTCAAAATCCGACTGCGGCATTGTCGAATTTGTCCACAGCGCCTTCAACCAGAATGACATTCTGGTCGCCCGGTGCACTCGCCAGGCCATGATCCGAAAGACGCCGGTGTAAATGCGGTCGCTGCTGTTTGTTCCGGGCGATTCACAGCGCAAGATGGAAAGCGCGCTGAAAAGTGTGGCCGACGTGCTGATTCTCGATCTTGAGGATTCCGTTGCCCCCGCCCGCAAAGCCGAGGCGCGGCGGCTGACCGCCGAATTCATCGCCGCCAAGGGCGCGGAGCGCCAGCTGATGGTCCGCATCAATCCGCTGCAAGGCGGTTTGGCAGACGATGACCTTGACGGCGTCATGGCGTCGTGCCCGGCGGCGATCATGCTGCCGAAAGCCCAATCGTCTGCCGATGCCATGGCACTGTCGGCGCGGCTGAGGGTGCACGAGGCGCGGCATGGCATTGCCGATGGGGCGACGCGCATCCTGCCGATCATCACCGAAACTGCGCTGGCTGTCCTCAATGCCGCTACATGGAACGCACCGCAGCCGCGCTTGTGCGGATTGACCTGGGGTGCGGAAGATCTTTCTGCTGACATCGGCGCATCTGAGGCCCGCGATGCCAATGGCGCGCTGACCGGCGTTTTCCATCTGGCGCGGTCATTGACGCTGTTGGCGGCGGCGGCCTGCAATGTTGCGGCAATTGACACTGTGCTGCCGGATTTTTCGACGCCCGGGCGTTTGGACGACGAGTGCAGAGCGGCCCTGCGCGACGGTTTCTCCGGCAAGATGGCCATCCACCCAAAGCAGGTCGATGCCATCAATGCGGCGTTTACGCCCTCACAAGCCAGCCTTGAAAAGGCCCGCACCATTGTCGCTGCCTTTGCAGCTCAACCGGAAGCCGGGGTGTTGGCCATAGGCGGGGTCATGCATGATCTCCCACACCTGCGGCAGGCTGAGCGTGTTTTGGCCATGGCAAATTCACTGCAAACGTTGCAGCGCTGAGCGTCAGAATTTTGCTGGCTGCCAATCTGGCCGGCGGGCCGAAAATACCTCGCGTGTCACTGCGTAATCCATATAGCCGAGCCGGGAAACCACGCCGCCGCGCGCCGTCACATCAAACAGCCCGTCATTCAGCATGGCCGGATCAATTCGCACGCCAATGACCTGGCCAAACACCAGCACCGATCGCGAAATGGCGCCATTCAGCGCTTTCGGCGACGTGATTTCGGTCAGTTTGCATTCGAGAACTGCGGCAGCGGCGGCCACACAAGGGGCGGCTATGGCCTGGCATTGCCCTTCTTGCAGATTGGCAAACCCGAACTCGCTGACATCGCCCGGCACATCGGCAGATGACGCATTCATTGCGCCAAACAGATCGAATGTCACAAAGTTACAGGCAAATTCGCCGCTTTGCCGGATATTGCGCAGGCTGTCCTTTTCGCCATCAGATGAAAACATGACAAGCGGCGGGCGCGACGAGACCGCATTGAAAAACGAGTATGGTGCAAGGTTCGCCACGCCGGATGCCGAGCGCGTCGATATCCAGCCGATGGGGCGCGGCGCAACAATGGCCTTGAACGGGTCGTGTGGCAGGCCGTGGCCTTTGTCCGGCTCGTAAAACATCAGCCGGCCCAGGGTCCCTGCCATTCGCTGACCAGATTGGCGACAATGGGGCGCGGACGGTCGGCGACCGGACCGGAATGGTTGCCGACATGAACAAAGCCGGCGGCGCGCTCATGCGGCGCCATGCCCAAAAAGGCCCGGCTTTCGGCGTCATCGGCATACCAGTTGGTGATCCAGTTGGCGCCGAAACCGGCGGCATTGGCGGCGATCAGCAGGTTCATTGCGGCCGCACCTGCCGACAACAGCATTTCCCATTGCGGGATTTTCGGATTGTCCTTCGGGCTCGAAACCACGCCGATGACCAAAGGCGCGCGGGAAAACCGCTCAAGCTCCTTTTCACGCTCGCCGGGTGTCAAACCGCCCTTGAGAATCGCCAGCCGGGCGGCCAGCATTTCACCAATGCGAATGCGGGCCTGCCCGCGGTAAAGGATGAAGCGCCACGGCTCGAGCCGTCCGTGATCAGGAACGCGGGCGGCAAGCGTCAGCATGGCTGCAATCTGCGCATCATCCGGCCCGGGCGCGGCCAGTTCGTGAATGGGCGCAGATGTGCGGCTGGCCATGAAATCGAGTACAGCCTGATTCAAAGGCACGCTCCTGTTGGAAGAATTGGCAGATTGGCGGCAATTGCCGCTGCGGCCTTGAAATTGCCACCTGAGAGGGCTTACACGCAAGTCATGCGGCGCATTTTGACCCTGATCTTTGGCCTGATGCTGGCGTCAGCTTGCGGCAATGCCGTGGCGCAAGAGACAAACACGCTCAAAGGCCTGCGTCTGCCGGGCCTGAACAGCTTTGCCGCGCCAAAAACCCAAGGCACGCTTGCCGAATCGGGCGGCGGCCGGATCGTGCTGTCGGCCAAACTGTCCGCTGATGGTCCCGATATCAGTCTCGGATTGAGTTGGAGCATATTTGCTCCTGAACCCGGGCCGGATGGCAAGCTGCCGCTGGTCGGCAGCGCGGAAGGCGGCACCAGCCCGTTTGATCTCAAGCCCGGTGAATACCTCATGCATGTCGCCTATGGCCGCGCGGGCGCCACCAAGCGCATTGTGGTCACCAAGGAACCGCGCAACGAGAGCATCGTCCTGGACGCCGGCGGCATGAAGCTTGGCGCGCTGCTGCCGGGCGGCGGCGGCATCCCGCAGGCGCTGCTCAAATTCGCCATTTATGATGCCCGCGAGGACGCCAAGGGTGAACAGGCGCTGATCCTGCCCAATGTGACCGCCGACACCATCGTCAGGCTCAATGCCGGCTCCTATCACGTCGTTTCGACCTATGGCGATGTCAATGCGGTGATCCGTTCAGATATCCGCGTTGAGGCCGGCAAATTGACAGAAGCCAAAATTGAGCATCGCGCCGCGCAGGTCACGCTCAAGCTGGTGCGCGAAGCGGGCGGCGAAGCCATTGCCGACACCGCCTGGGCCGTTCTGACCTCATCGGGCGACAGCGTACGCGAAACAGTCGGCGCATTTGCGTCAATGGTCCTGGCGGAAGGCGTCTACTCGGTCGTGGCCAAGAACCGCGAGCGCATTTATCAGCGCGAGTTCGAAGTTGTGGCGGGCCGCAATGCCGACATTGAAGTATTGACCAGCCAGGCTGCGGAAGCGGCAGCGCCGGCGGCGGTTGCTCCTGCGGCTGAAGGTGCGGATTAAAACCGGTCAGCCGGTGAATCGACCGGACTGGCATTTTCGAAAAAGGCGCATTGATACGGCTCGTTCAGGCCGGCAAAGCCCGCCTGCGGCGCAATGACCGCCTCGCTGGAGACGGCGGCGCAAGATCAAAAACCGCCTTGTGCAGCCGCGCCGTCAGTTCCTTGCGGCCTGAATGCGCTGCGAGTTCGTCCCAGGCGAGCGGTTCGCCGACGCAGGCGCCAATTTCCCGGCCCGACAATTTGGCAAACTCGCGGATCAGCAGCGAAATGCGGAAAGTCAGCGAAAAACGGCTGGCCAGGTGAAACACGCGGCCATTCTGGCCGGCAAAATAAACCGGCAAGACGGTAGCCTTCGCATCCTGAACCAGGCGTGCCGGAAACAATTTCCATGGCAGGTCTTCGGCCTTGCCAAAGCCGCCGGGCGCGGTTGCCACGCCGCCTGCCGGAAAAACAACGATCACGGTTCCGTCTTTCAACAGGCGCAAGGCCTCGTGGCGAACGGCCAGATTGTTTTTCAGCGCTTCTTTTGTCTCGTCGAAATCGACCGGCAGCGAATAGGGCGCCATTTCGGATATCTTCAAGAGTTCGGCATTGATCATCACCCGGAACGGGCGGCCAAGCTGTTCGGCCAGTGACAGGATGGCGATGCCATCACCGATGCCAAAGGGATGATTGGCGACCATGACCAAGGGACCGTCAAGCGGCGCATTCGGCGGCCAAGCACCCTGGGCTGCAAAACGCACGTCGATGAGGTCCAGCATGCGGCCGAAAATGCGCTCGCCGCTCGGCACGATGTCCTGACGCCAGATGCCATAGAGCCGGGCATAGCGGCGGCGGCCCGACAGGGTCTCGACCGTGCGGATGAACCAGCGCTTGAGCGGTTTCTGGCGTTCGTTGGCATAGGAAAGCTCGGGAAACTGCACGATTCGCCTCAAAGCTGGAGCAATTGCCGTGGCATGCACGGCAATTGCGTCAGTTGGATGAAGGATCAGGCCTGCTTGCGGCGCTTGACATCCGGCGGCGTGGCTTCGTCCACCAGGGCGGCGGCGATATCGGTGAAGCTCACGGAGACCTGATCGCGCGAGCCAAGGCGGCGCACATTGACCGTGCCTTCTTCGGCTTCGCGCTTGCCGCAGACCAGCATGACCGGGACCTTGGCCAGCGAATGTTCGCGGACCTTGTAGTTGATCTTCTCATTGCGCAGATCGGTTTCCACCAAAAGGCCCAAGGCCTTGAGGCGCGCCGCCACCGAGGCCGCATACTCATCGGCATCCGATGTGATGGTGGCGACAACCACTTGAACCGGGGCCATCCACAGCGGGAAATGCCCGGCGAACTGCTCGATCAAAATGCCGGTGAAGCGCTCCATCGAGCCGCAAATGGCCCGGTGGACCATGACCGGCTGGCGCTTTTCGGAATCCTTGTCGATGTAGAACGCGCCAAAGCGTTCCGGCAGGTTGAAATCGACCTGGGTCGTGCCGCACTGCCATTCGCGGCCGATGGCGTCGCGCAGCACATATTCGAACTTCGGGCCATAAAAAGCGCCCTCGCCCGGATTGATCGATGTCTTGATCGTTCCCCCGGATTCCGCTTCGATCTGCACCAGCACTCTTTGCATGATGTCCTCGGCATGATCCCAGGCGGCATCCGAGCCGACGCGCTTTTCGGGCCGCGTCGACAGCTTCACCCGCACCTCGTCAAAGCCGAAATCGGCATAGGTCGACAGGATCAGCGCGTTGATCCTGAGGCATTCGGCGGCAAGCTGCTCTTCGGTGCAGAAGATGTGCGCATCGTCCTGCGTGAAGCCGCGCACCCGCATCAGGCCATGCAGCGCGCCCGAAGGCTCATAGCGGTGCACATTGCCAAATTCTGCAAGCTTTATAGGCAGATCACGGTAAGACTTCAACCCATGCTTGAAGATCTGAACATGGCCGGGACAATTCATGGGCTTGAGCGCAAAAATGCGCTGGTCGGCCTCTTCGTCATCAGGATGGGTGAAAGCATGGGCCGATTTCACGGCAAACATGTTCTCCTGATACCAACCCCAATGGCCGGACGTCTCCCATAGCGCCTTGTCGAGCACCTGAGGTGCATTGACCTCGTCATAGCCCTGGTCGTTGAGGCGGCGGCGCATGTAGCTGACCAGGTTCTGGAAAACCCGCCAGCCCTTGGCATGCCAAAACACCACGCCCGGACCTTCATCCTGGAAGTGGAACAGGTCCATCTCGCGGCCCACCCGGCGGTGATCGCGCTTTTCAGCCTCTTCGATCATGTGCAGATAGGCGTCGAGCGCCTCCTGGGTGGCGAAGGCCGTGCCGTAAATGCGCGTCAGCATCGGATTGTTGGAATCGCCGCGCCAATAGGCGCCGGCCACCTTCATCAGCTTGAAGGCCATGCCGATCTGCCCCGTCGAGGCCATGTGCGGCCCGCGGCACAGGTCGAACCAATCGCCCTGATAGTAGATCTTCAGGTCCTCGCCGGCCTTGATGGCATCGACCAGTTCGACCTTGTAGGCCTCGCCCTTTTCGGCAAACACCGCCTTGGCCTTGTCGCGCGGCCAGACCTCGCGGGTGAACGGCTTGTTGCGGCCGATGATCTCGCGCATCTTTTTCTCGATGGCCGGGAAATCCTCGGGCGTGAACGGCGTTTCGCGGGCGAAATCATAGTAGAAGCCGTTTTCGATGACCGGGCCGATGGTGACCTGGGTGCCGGGAAACAATTCCTGCACTGCCTCGGCCAGCACATGGGCGCAGTCATGGCGGATCAGTTCAAGCGCGCGCGGATCCTCGCGCGTCAGGATTTCCAGCTTGCCGGATTTGCCAAGCGGATCGGCGAGATCGCGCACTTCGCCATCCAGCGCATAAGCGACCGCTTTTTTGGCGAGCGACTTCGAAATGCCTTCGGCAACGGCAAGGCCGGACATCGCCGCTTCATAATCGCGGATCGAGCCATCGGGAAATGTAATGGAAATGGTCATGGTCATTCTCCTGTTTTCCAGTCCCGCCTACGAGCGCGGGTGGTGTGATGATCGCTTCGGGGAGAAGCGCGCGGGTCATAGCGCTTTTGGACGAGTCGGTAAAGATTTCAATCCGCAGGCCTGGCTGACCAGAAATTTGCCGCTCCGGGCGGCATTTTTTCCAAAACGCGGTCCAGAGCCGGATTGTCGATATGCCGGCGCAAGGCACCCGCAGCATCCGCAATCACGGTTTCGGGTGCAAGGTTGTGGTCTTTGCGGATTTGCCTGATTTCCCGGTAAAGCGCTTGCCTGTCGGGGAATGGCTCCGGGTTGTCATCCGGTAACCAGCCTTCCACGAAAATCGCCCGCAGGACCGGCGGCAACACATCTGCGAATTTCAGCGCATCGCCAAGTGTCAGATGATTTCGGAAAACGTGCAGCACAGCGCGGATGGAATGATAGGCGCGATGATGGGTCGGCAAACCGGCGCATTCCATGAAATCCGCCAAGAAGGCTTCAAAATCCTGCGACGCCTGAACATAGTTCATCGGCATTGTCATGGGTGCGCCTCAATGCACATGCGGCTTGTGAACCGACCAAAACCGCCAAGGCGCATACCATTTCAGGCGCTGTTCAAGGGTTTCCGGCACGTTGTCGATGCCATGGGTGCCGCCCGGCCCGCAACGCGAGACGCGGAACAGGCCCATCCAGAAGCCGCGCCAAAGGCCATGGCGGGCGACGGCCTCGTAGGTATATTCCGAGCAGGTCGGCAAGTGCCTGCAGGAATTGCCGATAAAGCCCGACAGCGTGAGCTGGTAAAAGCGCACGAAGCCGGTGCCGAGCAGGCGGCCGGGTGTTTTCGGCCAGGGACCGGAATAGTTACGGCCGGCCATCTTCAGACATTTTCTTCAGCAAGCCATTCAGTTAGTTTGT
>JBATMU010000202.1:0-1818 GCA_049289995.1 Rhizobiaceae bacterium
CGCCACCGACAGATTGGCTTCGGCCAACACGACCTTGTTGGCTGCGAGTTCGACCCGCGTCACCGCCTGGTCAAGTTCGGCCTGCGAGGCGATGCCGCGCTTGTGCAGGTCCTTGATCCGGTCAAGCGAGCGCTTGGCGTCCGCCGCCTCGGTCAGCGCCGTGTCGCGCTGCGCCTCCAGCACGGCGATTTCCTCGGGCCTGCGTCCACCGGAAATGTTCTCCAGCTGGGCCTTGGCTTGTGCAAGCGCCGCTTCGGCTTCGGCCAGGCCGATTTTCGCATCCGATTGCTCAAAGCGCGCCAGTTCCGTCCCGGCAGCCACATGTTCGCCGCGCCGAACCGCAAGGTTGGCAAGCTGGGCGGTTTCGATCGGCGCCAGGAGCACATAGTCGCCTTCGGCATAGCCCACGGCCAAGGGCGCCGGCGGCGCACAGCCGGCAAACAGCGAAGCGGCAAATGGAATGATGCACAAAAGGCTCATCGGGTTTCCCCTGACTGGTCAATGCGGGCCAAGATGACGCGGGCTACGGCATCGGCGATCTTTTGCGCTTCTGCCGGGCCGTAGCCGCTCCAGCCCATCCGGCGCTGCACGGCGGGCGCGCCGATGCGGAAATACAAGAGCGGGCCGATCAGCGAGAAGACCGCAAGCCGCGTGTCTTCACTTTCGGCCTCTTCGCCGGTCGCATCGGCCCACAGCTGGCACAGGCGCTTGTGGGCGGGCTCGAACACGCCGCTGTATAGAATGTCGAAAGCCGGCGACGGATCGGCCATTTCGCGGATCACGAAGCGCGGGATCATTGCCCCCATCTGGCTCGACAGCAGAAAGACCGCCATGCGTCCGACCGCATGCGCCACGGCCTGCCGCGCCGCCGCCTGCTTTTCGTCCGGCGCGGCGTCGGGCTTGCTGTTGCCGATGCGCGCCGCAAATGCCCGCTCGACCACGCCCGACAGTGTGGAGGCGATCATTTTGGCGACACCATTGCGCAGTCCGTCCTTGGAGCCGAAATGATAGGCGATGGATGCGATGTTCTGCCCTGCGCCCTGGGCAATTTCGCGGGTCGAGGAGGCGCGGAAGCCCTTTTCGCCAAACAGCCGCAGCCCTTCATGCAGCAGCGCTTGGCGGGTCGCTTCCGGGCCGGACGGCTCGGCGTTTTGATCGTCTGGCGGGTTTTCCATTTGATGATTAAATCAAACGATTGATTGAATTGCAAGCGGCCGTTGCCGGCATTCACCAGTTCACAGACGATCACGTTCGCACGAGAATCATTGGAGGGGCTTTTCGGCGGATCAAAGCACGGCCATCATGCAGCCATGACGGCAAAGGCGAATTCCCTATTCGACCGCATCGGGCGGTTTCTGGCGAAGCTGCTGGAAACTGAATCGTCCGGCTACAAGCCCTATACGCCGTCCGATCCCGAGACCTTGCGGCGCACGCTGCAAACCGGCGACATCCTGCTTATCGAGGGCAACCAGCGCATATCCAGCGCCATCAAATATCTCACCCAATCGACCTGGAGCCACGCCGCCTTCTACGTTGGCGAAGGCCTCGGCGAGGCCAATGGCGAACCCAATGAGCTGATCGAGGTCAATCTGGGTGACGGCTGCATCGCCGTGCCGCTGTCGAAATACCGCAGCTACAATACCCGCATCTGCCGCGCCAATGGCCTGACCCAGGAAGACCGGCGCAAGGTTGCCGCCTTCATGACGGGCAAAATCGGCCTGCACTACGATCTGCGCAACATTTTTGATCTCCTGCGTTATTTCCTGCCCACCCCGCCGGTGCCGGTGCGCTGGCGCCGCCGCATGATCGCCTTCGGCT
>JBATMU010000203.1:0-1885 GCA_049289995.1 Rhizobiaceae bacterium
CATTTCGGCAGCGGCAGCGGGGCTTGCCGCCTCGCGCGTTTCGGGGACGCCCTTGAGCAGCATTTGCCAGACGGCAGACAGCACCCGCACCGACAGGCTCTGCGAAAACGCTGTGCCGCGCCGGCGCTCGTCTTCCGACAAGGCGCCGTCATTGGCGGCTTCCGGCACGAATTTCAGCCGGGTCACCAGATGGGTGAAAGCGGCAAGGTCGGCAAGGATGACCGAGGGATCAGCGCCCGCATCATATTGCGCCCGGAAACCGGCAAGCGCGCCTGCCGCATTGCCGCCAAGCAGGGCTTCGAACAGGTCGATGACGCGCGCCCGGTCAACCAGGCCCAGCATGGCGCGCACCGCGTCGCCCGTCACCGGGCCGCTGGCATGGGCAATGGCCTGATCGAAAATGGATTGCGCATCGCGCACCGAGCCTTCGGCGGCGCGGGCGATCATGGCCAGCGCCTCGTCCTCGACGGCGATGCCTTCGAGGCCGGCAATGCCGCGCAGATTGTCCATCAGCACCGAGGCTTCGACCCGGCGCAGGTCAAAGCGCTGGCAGCGCGACAGGATGGTGACCGGCACTTTGCGGATTTCGGTGGTGGCGAAAATGAATTTCACATGGGCGGGCGGCTCTTCGAGCGTCTTCAACAGGCCATTGAAGGCCTGGGTGGAGAGCATGTGCACTTCATCGATGATGTAGACCTTGTAACGGGCGGAGACGGGCGCATAGCGCACCTGCTCGATGATCTCGCGGATGTCATCAATGCCGGTATGGGAGGCGGCATCCATTTCGATGACATCGACATGGCGGCCATCCATGATGGCCTGGCAATGCTCGCCAAGCGTCGGCAGATCAATGGACGGCTTGTCGGTTTCGGGCGTGCGGTAGTTCAGGGCGCGGGCCAGAATGCGCGCCGTGGTGGTCTTGCCGACCCCGCGCACGCCGGTCAGCATCCAGGCTTGGGCAATGCGCCCAGCGGCGAAAGCATTGGTCAGCGTGCGGACCATTGGCTCCTGACCGATCAGGCTTGAAAAATCCTTCGGCCGGTATTTGCGCGCCAAGACCCGGTAAGGGGCAGGCTTGCCGTCCAAAACCGGGCCATCAGAATTCGGGGCATCGCTCATCAGCAGCCTGTCCTGGCATGGGCGCCGGAAAAATGGGGTGGGAGGCTAGCACGATGACCCGCGCCGGAGCTCGTTGGGGCTGCTTCCTTCCGGACCTGACCCGGTTGGCGAGTGGCTCGTCCACCACCAACCTCCCGGCCTCCATATCGGCAATCGCGCTGCCAATTGCAAGAAAAACCGGAGCCACTGCCGAAATGGCCGGAAAAGGCATGGCGGCTCATCCGAAGGAAGGCTTGCAGGCTCCCGGATTGCACTCTAGCTTTCGAGTGTCGCTCCCCGGGGAAGAATCCAATGCCAATGGCCAGCCTGCCGCGCCTTGAGGCCGGATTCTCCCTTGACCAAAGGCTGGAGGCCGACACAAGGCCCTTGATGTGGCTGGGGCTGTGCGAAGTGCGCGCAATGGATGACCGGCGCTGGCCGTGGCTCATTCTGGTGCCGCAACGCCCTGGCATCGCTGAAATCCACGATCTGACGCCGCTCGACCAAACCATGCTGACCTTTGAAATGACCATGGCGGCCGAAGCGCTGAAACGCGTCACCCGCTGCTTCAAGATCAATACCGGCGCGCTCGGCAACATCGTGCGGCAATTGCATGTGCATGTCGTGGCCCGCAATGAGGGCGATCCTGCCTGGCCCGGCCCGGTTTGGGGCCATGGTCCGCGCGAGGCGTGGAAAAATGAGGAATTCCACCGCTTTGCCGAATCCATCCGCGAGGCGATGTGACGCGCTCCGCTTTTCCGTTTTTTGACATGCCGGACCGGGAACC
>JBATMU010000204.1:0-3164 GCA_049289995.1 Rhizobiaceae bacterium
GTGCGCTTCCTCGAGCCGATGCAGATGGCGATCCTCTCCTCGCACCGTTCGCACCCGCCGCGCGGGCTCGACGGCGGCGGCGACGGCCTGCCCGGCAAGACCGAGATACGCCGCAAGGACGGCAGCATCGAGCGCCTGAAAGCCTGCGACCAGACCGTGCTGCAAGCTGGCGAAGCGGTGATCGTGACGACGCCGACGGCGGGAGGGTTTGGGCGGGAGTGAGGGGACGGCAGTCCTGCGGCCTCGTCAAATGCCGGAAGTTCGCTGTTTCGAAAGCGGACTTGAAGGCAGACTCTTCCCAACTGCGTCCCCCTCACCCTGCCCTCTCCCCAAGGGGAGAGGAGAGAGCAAACACTTGGAGCGCTTGGTGATCTGGCTCCAGTGACCACGAGGCGCTTGGCGCGGGCGTATTGCTTGGACATCGCAAAGCTTGGTTCCCCCTCTCCCCTCGGGGAGAGGGCAGGGTGAGGGGGCAGCGGTGCAGGATATGGCGAGGAGTGGCGAACCGGCTGTCATCACCCATGCGCTCGGCGTAGTCGCCCGCGCCAAGGGCATGTCGCAATTGGCCCGCGACGCCGGCGTCACGCGCGAAGCCCTTTACAAGGCGCTGACCGCTGAAGGCGACCCGAAATTGTCAACCTTCCTCGGCGTGCTGAGAGCCCTTGGCATCAGGCTGACCGCGCACGCGGCATAGCCCCCCCTGCGGCCAAACACCCCTCTTCCCAGCCTTTCTAAATCGTTTGGGGCTTGCTAGTTTCCGCCATCCCATCGAGCCGGAGCATTGCCCATGACCACGCCGAAAGCTGCCCTCCTCACCGCCGGCGGCCTCGCCCCCTGCCTGTCATCCGCCGTCGGCGGGCTGATCGAGCGCTACAGCGAGATCGATCCGGGCGTCGAGCTGATCTGCTATCTTTCCGGCTACCAGGGTCTGCTCAAGGGCCAGTCGATCAAGGTGACGGAGAAAATGCGCGAAGGTGCGCACCTCCTGCACAAGGCGGGCGGCTCGCCTATCGGCAACAGCCGCGTCAAGCTCACCAATGCCAAGGATTGCGTCAAGCGCGGCCTGGTCAAGGACGGCGAAAACCCGCTTGAGGCTGCCGCCCGGCAATTGGTCAAGGACGGCATCACCATCCTGCACACGATCGGCGGTGATGACACCTCCACCCAGGCCGCCGAACTCGCCGCCTATCTCAAGGCCAATGGCCACAATCTCACCGTGGTCGGCCTGCCCAAAACCGTCGACAACGACATTTTCCCGGTCAAACAGTCGCTGGGCGCCTGGACGGCGGCCGAGGCCGGCGCGCGCTTCTTCGACCATGTCTCCAACGAGCAGAGCGCCAGTCCGCGCATTCTGGTTGTGCATGAGGTTATGGGCCGCCATTCCGGCTGGCTGACGGCGGCGACCGCTGCGGCCTATATGCCGATTGCCAAGGCCTGGGACTTTCCCGAAGGCTTCATGATGAGCCGGACGCTCAAAGACCTTGAAGGCATTTATGTGCCGGAACTGGCCTTTGACGTTGACGCTGAAACCGAACGGCTCAAAAAGCGCATGGACAAGACCGGCTATGCGACGATTTTTGTCTCGGAAGGCGCATGCGTGGACGCCATCGTCGCCGAGCGCGAGGCATCGGGTGCGGAATTGCCGCGCGATGCATTCGGCCATGTGCAGCTCGACAAGGTCAATGTCGGCGACTGGTTCGCCAAGACCTTCGCCAAGGGCATCGGCGCGGACAAGACGCTGGTGCAGAAATCCGGCTATTACGCCCGCTCGGCGCCCGCCAATGCCGATGATCTCAGGCTCATCAAGGGCATGGCCGATTTCGGCGTGCAGAGCGCGCTCGACGGCGTCTCCGGCCTGATCGGCCATGACGAGGACCAGGGCGGCCGCCTGCGCGCGATTGAATTCCCGCGCGTCAAGGGCGGCAAGCACTTTGATCCGTCAGTGACATGGTTCCAGGACCTGTTGGGCTGGACGGGGCAGAAGTAGTCGTGGGTCGTGGGTCGTGAATAACTGATCCAGGCCGGTTTATTGCAAGTCCATATTTACGAATGACGAACCACGAACTGCGAACCACGCCAACCTATTCCACGGTCTTCAACAGCGCCTGCACCAGCTTCTGGCTCTTGTAGCCCAGACGCGACGGCGTCAGGCCCATGCGCAGCACGACGAGCCCCTTGCTCGGAATGATGGCCATGGATTGGCCGTCATGGCCGAGCGCCCAGCGGGTGTCAGCGGGCAGGTCAAAGCCCTTGTCGGGGTCTTCGCCCTCGGGCGAACCGGCCGACGGCCCGTTCAGCCACATCTGGCCCTTGGTGTATTGCGGCCCGTAACCGATATCCGACACCGCTGACGGCTCGGCCATCATCGCCGCCCATTGCGGGCTGACAATTGCCTGGCCGTTCCACGCTCCGTTTTGCAGCACGAACTGGCCGAACCGCACCCAGTCATGCGCCGTGGCATACAGATAGGATGAGCCGGTATAGGTGCCGCGCGCATCCGCTTCCAGAACCGCGCTCGTCATGCCGAGCGGACCGAACAGCGCCGCCTGCGGCCAGCCCAAAGCCTTGTCGCCCAGCGCCTTTTGCCACAGGCGCGACAGGATGACCGCCGTGCCGCTGGAATAGTTGAATTTCTTGCCCGGCGCCGCCTCGCTCGGCTGGCTGGCGGCAAAGGCGGCCATGTCCGGCTCCAGATAGAGCATGCGGGTGACATCGGTCACCGTGCCGTAATCCTCGTTGAATGCCAGCCCGCTCGACATCGACATGAGATCGGCAAGGGCAATGTCCTTGCGCCCGTCGCCCGCCCATTCCGCCAGGAGCCCGGTGTTTTCCGGGGCAATCGCACCTTTGGCCGCCACGGTGCCGAGCAGGGCGGCATTCACCGTCTTGGTCATCGACCAGCCGAGCAACCGCGTTTCGGCGCTGAAGCCCGCGCCATAGCGTTCGCCGATGATGCGGCCGTTTTTCACCACCACCACCGCCCGCATGCCGGGACCGGTCAGCGCCGGATCATCGAGAATGGCGGCAATAGCCGGATCCTGGCTGGGTGCAACAGTCTCGCCTTCAGGCCAGAGCGCTGCGGCCTGTCCGGCCCGGTCGGAGGTTTTTCCCGCAAAGGCCGCCGCAGCCAGGTCGCCATCCGGCACCGATGCGCAGCCCGCGCC
>JBATMU010000205.1:0-11711 GCA_049289995.1 Rhizobiaceae bacterium
GACATTTTCCTCGGCGTGCCGTTCAACATCGCGTCTTACGCGCTGCTGACGATGATGATGGCGCAGGTGACCGGGCTTAAACCCGGCGAGTTTGTTCATACGCTTGGCGATGCGCATCTCTACGCCAACCATTTCGCGCAGGCGCGCCTGCAATTGACGCGCACGCCCAAGCCGCTGCCGAACATGGCGATCAATCCGGCGGTCATGGATATTTTCGGATTCGCCTTGGCGGATTTCACGCTGAGCGGCTATGATCCCGATCCGGCCATCAAAGCGCCGATAGCGGTTTGAGATAGGCCGCAAGGCCGCCGCAAACCTGGCCGAAGCAATAATGCGCCTTGCGTCCACAGGCGCTTTGGGAGGAGCCCCCGCCATGTCCCTGCGTATTCCTGCAATTGCCGCATCGGCCTGCCTTTTGGCCTGGCCGGCGCTTGCCAATGATTCCTCGGCCGAACTGGCGGCAGGGGGCATCGTACTGACGCGCAACGCCGATGTGCGGCTGGCCAGCGAAGACCTCTACATTTCGCCCAAGCTGGTGACCGTGGACTACGTCTTCCACAATGAAGGCGAAAAGGATGTCACAACGCTGGTGGCGTTTCCCATGCCGGAGATCGAGTCCAATCCATACGGCAACATCTCCATTCCGGATTGGAACTCGGACAATTTTCTCGGATTTTCGGTGATGATCGACGGCAAGCCGGTCAAGCCCAACCTGCAGCAGCGGGCGATTGCGGCGGGCATCGACGTAAGCGCTGACCTTGCCGCCGCCAAGGTGTCCTTGTTCAATCATGGCGACGGTGTGGACGCGACGCTGGAGGCGCTGCCCCAGGAAACCGCCGATGACTGGGTCAAGCGCGGCATCATCATGATCGATACCTGGGATGACGGCTCGGGCATGAAAGACCACCGCGTGCCGTTCTGGACGCTGCAATCGACCTATTGGTGGGAGGCGACATTCCCGGCCGGCAAGGATGTGAAGGTTGCGCACCGCTACACGCCGAGCCTTGGCCAGACAGCGGGGCTGAATTTCTATTACGATGGAACGCGCAGCGAATATTATTTCGAATATCGCGAAAAATACTGCATCGACGATGCCTTTCTCAAGGCGCTCGACAAGGCAGGCAAGGACCCCGAAAAGCCGCTGTTTGAGGGGCGCCTGTCCTATGTGCTGACCAGCGGCGGCAATTGGAAAAACGGGCAGATCGGCAAGTTCCATTTGACGGTGGACAAGGGCCATGAGGAGGATTTCGTCAGCTTCTGCGGCACTGGCGTGAAGAAAATCTCGCCAACGCGGTTCGAAGCGTTCGCCGAGGATTTCTGGCCCGAGAAGGACATCAACGTCCTTTTGGTGCAGCGGTTCGTCGAAGATACCGAGCCGCAAATGCGCAAGGCGCCGGGCCGTCCGCCATCGGGCAATGCCGAATGAGCCTTGTCGTGATGATTGCCGCTGTCGCCGAAAACGGCGTGATCGGGCGCGATGGCGGGCTGCCGTGGCGGCTGTCTTCGGACCTCAAGCGGTTCAAGGCCGACACGATGGGCAAGCCGGTCATCATGGGCCGGAAAACCTGGGCAAGCCTTGGCAAGCCGCTGCCGGGCCGGCTCAATATCGTGCTGACCCGTGACCGCACTTTTCAGGAGCCGGGCACGGAAACCGCTCATTCTGCGGAGCATGCGCTGGAAATTGCGCAACGCGCGAGGCCGGAGGAAATCTGCGTGATTGGCGGCGGCGACGTCTATGGCCGGATGATGCCATTTGCCGGCCGGCTGAAACTGACGCATGTGTTGGCCGCCATTGACGGCGATACACACTTTCCGGAGGTGGATCCGGCAATCTGGCGCGTGATCGAATGCACGGACTATCCGGAAGGCGAAAAAGACAGCCATCCGACCCGTTATTGCATTTATGAGCGCAAGGACGGCTGAATCGCGCTGAATGGAGCGCACTCCGTTGAAAGCGCCGGGGCTCGCACCTATAACAGGACAGAGGCTGCGGCAGCGCGGCGCGTGAGGAAAGGAATTCCATGCCTTGGAGCAATCAGAGCGGCGGCGGCGGTCCGTGGGGCGGCGGCGGCGGCAACAATGGCGGACCTTGGGGTCAAGGACCGAAGAAACCCGGCGCTCCCGGCACACCGCCAGATCTTGAAGATCTGATCCGGCGCGGACAGGACAAGCTGAAACAGGCCATTCCCGGCGGTGGCGGCTTCAATCCGCTGGCTGCCGGTGTATTGGCGCTCGGTCTGCTCGGCCTTTGGGGCTATCAGGCGTTTTACACCGTTCAGGCTGATGAGCTCGGCCAGGAATTGCTGCTGGGCCAGCCCAAGGACACGATCTCCGAACCCGGCCTGCATTTCCACTTCTGGCCTGTCGAAACGGTCGAAGTCATCACCACCCGCCAAAACCGCGAACCGATCGGCGGCGGCAGCACGCGGGCCGGCAGCCTGATGCTGTCGGGCGACCAGAACATTGTCGATGTCGATTTCACGGTGATCTGGCAGGTCAGCGACCCGAAGAAATTCCTGTTTGCCGTGGATGATCCGCGCGAGATGGTCCGCCATGTTGCCGAAAGCGCCATGCGCGAGTTTGTCGGCCGCTCCAAGGCCGAAGAAGTGCGCACCGAGCGCCGTCAGGCGCTGGAGGATGACGTCAAGCTGCATGTCCAGGAGACGCTCGATTCCTACAATGCCGGCGTGACCATCATCGGCGTGCAGCTGGAAAAGGCTGACCCGCCGCCGGAAGTGGCCGACGCGTTTGAAGAAGTGCAACGCGCCCAGCAGAATCAGGACCAGTTCCAGCGCGAAGCTGAAGGCTATGCCAACAAGCGGCTGGGTGAAGCACGCGGCGAGGCCTCGCGCATCCGCGAGGAAGCCCAGGGCTACAAGCAGCAGCAGATCGCCGAAGCGCAGGGCGAAGCCGCGCGTTTCCTGTCGGTGCTCGGCGAATATTCCAAGGCGCCGGATGTGACGCGCACGCGCCTGTATCTGGAGACCATGGAGAAGGTGTTCGGCAGCTCCAACAAGTATATTTTCGGCCAGAAAGAAGGGCAGGGCGTCCTGCCCTACCTGCCGCTGGAAGCCCTGCCGCCCAAGGCTGCGGGCGCAGCCCCGACGCAAGTCAAGTGAGGAACCCGATCATGACACGATTGCCTTTGATCGCCGGCCTCATCGCAGCCCTGGCGGTGCTTATCTATTCGTCGCTCTATGTGGTGACGCCGCGCCAAAGCGCGCTGGTTCTGCGCTTCGGCGAAATCACCCGGGTGGTTGAAGAGCCGGGCCTTTATTTCAAGGTGCCGACGACTTTTGTTGATTCGGTTCAATATGTTGACCGGCGCGTGCTGCGCCTCGACATTGACGACATCCGTGTGCAGGTGCGTGACGGTCGCCGCTACATGGTCGATGCGTTCGTTGCCTACAAGATCATCGAACCGCGCAAGTTCCGCGAATCGGTGGGCGGCAATCTCCTGCTCCTGCAGGAAAACATGCGAACGCGGCTCGATGCCTCGCTGCGTACGGTCTATGGCTTGCGGTCCTTCGAGGATGCGCTATCCGACCAGCGCCTGCAGATGATGCTGGAAGTCCGCAACCAGTTGAGGCCGCAGGCCGAAGCGCTCGGTGTTGAAGTCACCGATGTCCGCATCCGCCGCACGGACCTGCTTGAGGAAGTCTCGGCGCAGACCTTTGAACGCATGAAGGCCGAACGGCTTGCCGAAGCCTCGCAATTGCGGGCGCTTGGCAACCAGCAAGCCATCCGCATCCGGGCCGAGGCCGATCGCGAGGCCGTCATCACGGTGGCTGAAGCCCGCCGCGATGCCGATATCCTGCGCGGCGAGGGCGATGCCGAACGCAACAAGGTGTTTGCCGAGGCCTATACGAAGGACGCGGCGTTCTTCGAGTTTTACCGCTCGATGCGCGCCTACCAGACCGGCATAACCGGCGAGGGCACGACCATGCTGCTGTCGCCGGACTCGGAGTTCTTCAAGTTCTTCAAGAGCGCTGGCGGCCAGGCGGCGCCCGCAAACTGATGCACTCTCCCCGGTCCTTTGCGGACCGGGGCGGGCTGCCGGGCGTTGACATTTTTGTGTTCTTCCAAGCCGCAACGCCGCCTTAATTTTCAGCCAGTAGGACAGCGCGGCCCGCAAAGGCCAGACAGTCCATGGAGATATTCCCAATGAAGGTCAGACCGACTCTTATCCGCCGCAGCATTGCAGCCGCATTGGCCGGCGTGATGATCGCCGCAACGGCGCTGCCGATGACGGCTTTGCCCGCCCTGGCGCAGCAATCGCGCGGGCCGGATTCGGTGGCCGATCTTGCCCAGGGGCTTTTGGATGCCGTGGTCAACATTTCGACCTCGCAGACCGTGAAGAGCGACGGCAATGAGAATCTGGTGCCGATGCCGAAACTGCCTGAAGGTTCGCCCTTCCAGGATTTCTTCGACGAATTTTTCAAGAACCGCGAAGGCGGTGAAGGCGGCCAGGGCGGCCCGAACAATTCCCCGCAAAAGGTGCAGTCGCTCGGTTCGGGCTTTGTCATTGACGCAGGCGAAGGCATTGTCGTCACCAACAACCATGTCATTGATGGCGCTGACGAAATCGAGGTCAATTTCAACGATGGCGGCAAGCTGAAAGCCAAGCTGATCGGCGTGGACAAGAAGACCGACATTGCCGTGCTGCAAATCGATTCCAAGGCGCGCAAGCTGACTGCGGTGAAGTTCGGCAATTCGGCGGCCATGCGCATTGGCGACTGGGTGATGGCGGTCGGCAATCCGTTCGGCTTCGGCGGAACGGTGACGGTCGGCATCATTTCGGCCCGCAACCGCGACATCAATTCCGGTCCCTATGACGATTTCATCCAGACGGACGCGGCCATCAACCGCGGCAATTCCGGCGGGCCGCTGTTCAACATGGCCGGCGAAGTGATCGGCATCAATACGGCGATTGTTTCGCCGACCGGCGGCTCAATCGGCCTGGGATTCTCCATTCCCTCCCAGCTTGCATCGGGCGTTGTCGATCAGCTGCGCCAGTTCGGCGAAACGCGGCGCGGCTGGCTTGGCGTGCGCATCCAGCCGGTCACCGACGAGATTGCCGAAAGCCTCGGCATGAAGGAAGCCAAGGGCGCGCTGATCGCCGGCATTATCAAGGGCGGGCCGGTGGACAATGGCACGCTTCAGGCCGGCGATGTGGTGACCGAGTTCGACGGCAAGCCGATCAAGGACATGCGCGATCTGCCGCGTGTTGTGGCTGACAGCCCGGTGGGCAAGGCGGTCGCGGTCAAGATCGTCCGCAAGGGCGTTGAACAGGTTGTGCAGGTGACGCTCGGGCGGCTTGAGGATTCAGAAAAGGAGCCCGTGGTCGAGACCAGCGGCTCCAGCCCCGAAAAACCGGCCTTGGCGACAGCCACAGCGCTCGGCATGACGCTTGGCGAGTTGGACGATGCGGCGCGCACGAAATTCGGCATCGCCAAGGAGATTTCCGGTGTGGTCATCGGCGAGGTTGCCGGCAATTCGGCCGCTGCCGAAAAGGGTGTGCTTGCCGGTGAGGTCATCACCGAAATCGCCCAGGAATCGGTCAGCACGCCGCAGCAGGTCATTGACCGGATCAAGGTGCTGAAGGATCAGGGCCGCAAGAACGCGCTGTTGATGCTGGCGTCGAAAACCGGCGAATTGCGGTTCGTGACCGTGCGGATCGATTGAGTCAACGCCGATAGCCAATTCATTGAATTACAGAGGAAGAAGCGGCCTGTTCGGCCGCTTTTTTCATGTGCGGTTTCAGGCATTGTCCGATTGCGTCACGCGAAAAACAACATGCCGCCTGAGATCGGGATGCGTATCCGGAACGCGGGGATGATCGAAATCGCCTGCCGGGTCGGGCCACATGCCGATGGCCTGCATGACACGCAGCGACGCCAGGTTTTGCGGCACGGCGAAGGCCATGATTTCCGTAAAGCCAAGCTCGCCAAAACCGTGTCCGAGCAGGGCGCGGGCTGCTTCTGACGCCAGGCCCTTGCCCCAGAATTCCGGCAAGAAACGCCAGCCGACTTCCGTGCCGGGGCCATTCGGGAAGTCAGGCTCAACCCGCGCCATACCCAAAAAAGCGATGACTTCGCCGGTTTGACGGAGTTCAGCCTTGCCCCAGCCGAAGCCGTCACGCGCATGCTGGCCGGCGATAAGCTCCAGGACGGCATCACTTTCGGCGCGGGTGCGCCGATAGGGGAAGAACCGCATGACCTGTTCATCGCTGTTGAGCCGGTGAAAGGCGCTGCGGTCGGTTTCACTGTCCGTCCAGTTGCCGAGGATCAGCCGCGGCGTTTCAATGACCGCGCCGGTTTTCATCCGGCAAACTCGCTGCGGCGGTAGCCCTGAATATAGAGGAGCGCGGTCAGGTCGCCATGGTCAACACGCATGCGGGCCTGGGCGGCGACGCTGGGCTTGGCATGCAGCGCCACCCCTGTTCCGGCCCGCGCCAGCATGGACAGGTCATTGGCGCCGTCGCCGACCGCGATGACATCGGCAGCGGTCATGCCCAGCCTGGCGGTGATCTCATCAAGGGCGGCGACCTTGGCCTGCTGGCCGAGAATGGGCTCGGCAACCGTTCCTGAAAGCAGGCCCTCTGCCTCGTTCAGGATGTTGGCGCGGTGCTCGTCAAAGCCGAGCATGGCGGCGATGCGGCTGGTGAAGGCAGTGAACCCGCCAGACACCAGCGCGGCATGGCCGCCATGCGCCTTCATGGTGGCGATCAGTGTGCGGCCGCCCTTGGCAAGTGTGATGCGGTTGGCGATTACTTCGCCGATGACGGAGACCGGCAGACCTTTCAGCAGGGCAACGCGCTCGCGCAAGGCGGGCTCAAAGGCGATCTCGCCATTCATCGAGCGCGCGGTGATGGCCGCGACATGCGCCTTGATGCCCGCCATGTCGGCCAGTTCGTCAATGCATTCCTGATCGATCATGGTGGAATCCATGTCGGCAAGCAGGATGGACTTGCGCCGGGCCGCGCCTTGCTGCACCACCACATCCATGGGCAGGCCGGCAAGCACTTGGCCGAGACGGGCACGGATTTCCGCTTCGCCAAGATATTTGGCAGGCAGAATATCGCATGCCACACCTTCGCCAAGCGTGTCATGGCTGCCATCGAGTGCAGCGGCAGCCTTGGCAGCGAGGGATTCTGACAGGTCCGCGCGGGCGGGAGAGGCCAGAAGCGTGGCGACAAGGGACATCAGGCACCTGACATGAGCGCGTTGCAGGGAAAACAGGCCGTCCTGATAACCGGCCCGACGGCGGGCGGCAAGTCGGCGCTGGCGCTTGAGATCGCCCGGGCGCGCGGCGGCATCATCATCAATGCCGATTCCATGCAGGTCTATGATGGCCTGAGCGTTTTAACCGCACGTCCGGCGGCGACCGACCTCGCCGCCGCACCGCACCGGCTATACGGCCATGTGCCGCCCGGAACAGCCGGTTCGGCAGCTTCGTGGCTCAATGATGTGCGCGGGGTGCTTGCCTCCGAACCAGAGCGGCTGCCGGTTTTTGTCGGCGGAACCGGGCTCTATTTCCGCGCGCTGCTCGGCGGATTGTCCGCCATGCCGGACATTCCGGACGAGGTGCGCGCCCATTGGCGAAACCGGCTGGCTGAAGACGGCGCACCGGCGCTGCATGCTGTGCTGGCTCTGGCCGATCCCCAAACCGCAAGGATTTTGAAGGAAGGCGACGGACAGCGCATTGTCCGGGCGCTGGAAGTGTTTGCAGCCTCCGGCCGGCCGATATCGGAATGGCAAAAGATGCAGGGAACGCCGCTGATTGATGTGGAAACCGCCCACAAGATCGTGGTCATGCCGGAGCGGGCTGTTCTGCACGAGCGGATCAATCGGCGTTTTGAACAGATGATCGAATGTGGCGCGATGGAAGAAGTGCGCGGGCTTTTGGCGCTTGGCCTTGATCCGGCGATGCCGGTGATGAAGGCCATCGGCGTGCGCGAGCTTGGCGCGGTGCTTGCGGGTCAGCTTTCGATCAGCGAGGCGTCAATGCGCGCCAAGGCGCAAACCCGGCAATATGCCAAGCGGCAAATGACCTGGATCCGCAACCAGCTGGGCGCGGATTGGCAGTTTCACCGGCGCTAGAGTACAATGCCGTTCATACGGCGTTCACCATGGTCCGCCTAACACCTTCCCCTAACGTCATTTCCTCAATTTTCCTGCCGGAATTAACCGGACGTAAGCGCGAAAATGGCAGTGTTCTGGCGAGTAAAAGCAGGGTGCCATGCGTTTTCAAAAGGCGGAAATCGCGTTTTTTCTTTTCCTCGGCCTGCTTGTGGCAGCCGGGGGGATGATGCTGGTTGCCTACCAGGACATCGCGCCGCTGCATGAAGGCGGCATTGCTGGTCTGGCGCAAGCCAAAACCATGACATTTGCCGCCGCCGCAACACTTACGGCCTGCGTGCTTTTCGGCGGCGCCTTCATCTATCCGCTGATCCGCGCCCAGGGCCGTGAACAGGGCAAATTGCGCAAAATGACCGAGACCTTGAGCGCCCGTTCGGTAACACTTGAGCATGCTGCGCTGACCGATGGCCTGACCGGCATGCAGAACCGGCGCTACTTTGATGATGCACTGCCGGAATATCTCGACGAATTCGGCCGCATCGGCAAACCGGTCGGGCTGATGATCCTCGATCTCGATCATTTCAAATCGGTCAATGACACGCATGGCCACGATGTCGGCGATGAAGTGCTGAAATCGGTGGCGCGCTGCCTCAAGGATTTCACGCGTTATCATGACGTTGCGGCGCGGCTGGGCGGCGAGGAATTTGCCGTTGTTGCGCCAAACATGGATATCGAGCTTTTGACCAAGCTGGCCGACCGCATCCGCCGTGCGGTGGCCGATCTCACCATCCAGTCGGGCAATGTGCGGCTGAAGGTGACAACCAGCGTGGGCCTGGCGATCTGGGACCGCAAGGAGGATGCTGACTCCTTCTTCCGCCGCGCCGACAAGATGCTTTACCAGGCCAAGCGTCAGGGCCGGAACCGAGTCTGCGCCTGAGCGAACGCCTGGCATTTCGGCTTGCCTTGACCCCTTCTGCACGTGTGCCCGTCTACTGGGCTGCGCTTGCCAGCTGATTTGCCAACGTCAGCCTGGTCCGTCATTCCAGGTCTGCTTTTTGCCGTCCCGAAATGACCGACTGCGAGGCCGTTCAACCAAAATAGCAGCAGGAACCGGCCCTGCACCGAAGGCAGGGCAGACCCATCAAGGCTTGCGGAAATCAGAACACAAAATTTGCAGCAGCAAGGGAAATGGCACGGCTGCCATTTCCGGGGCTTCAGTCGCGCGGGCTGCGGAAGCCGCGGATAAGATCGGAGCCACGCGGCTCGTCTCGGGAAATGGAAGCTGCCGGCGCGCGGGCAAGGCTTTCAAAGCGCGGACGCTCGCTGCCAAAGGCAGGCCGGACATCCGGTGCGGGCCGTGCGGCAATGAAGTCGTTCGCTGATGGTGCGATGCTGGCTTTTTGCTCGGCGAACGTTGATGCCGGCAACTCGTCATCGGCATCAATAGCCGGTTTGGTGTCCGCCTGGCGGATGCGGCGGATGACCTGTTCAAGCGGCACGCCGGCATTGCCGGCACGGACCATTTCCTGCTTGTCGTAGATATGCGAGCCCGGCAGTTCTTCAGCCGACATGTGCTCGAACATCATGCGCATGGGCGTGTGGAGCGCTTCGCCAAAGGCAATGCATTCGCGGTTGGCGATCGACGACAGGAAGCTGAGCGTCGAACGTGCGCCTCCCGAAATGGCCTGACGGATGATGTCTTGATCGCGCTCATTGCCGAGGCGCATGGCGAAAATCGTGTTGCACTGCGACAGGATGGTGGCGTCAAGCTCGCCCGGGCGCTGGGTGATGACGCCGAGATAAACGCCGTATTTGCGGCCTTCCTTGGCGATGCGGGCAATTGCGGCGCGGGTCGGCCAGAAACCGGAGCTCTGATCGGCGGGGATGTAGCGGTGTGCTTCTTCGCAGACCACCAGCGTCTGGATGGTGCCATCGCTGGAGGCGGCAAGATCAAAGGCCATGCGGCACAGCACCGAGACCACGGCATTGACCACTTCGGACGGCAGGCCCGACAATTCGAACACGCAGATCGGTTTGCCGTTTTGCGGCACGCGGAACACATGCGACACCAGCGAAGCCATGACGTCGCTGACAGTTTTCGAACCGAACATGAAGCGGAAGCGCGGATCGTTGATGATCGAGTCAAGACGGTTCTTCAGCGCTTTCAGCGCCGGACGGTCAGACTTGCCCTCAAGCTGGCCGACGCGTTCTTCGATCAGCGCGAGCAGATCGGCAATGCGGTAAGGCACCGGAGTATCAGCGGTGAAATTGGTTGGTGCGCGGTCGCGCTTGATGAGCGTTGGGGCCGAGCCGGAATCGCCGCGGTTGAAGCGCTCACGGGCCTGCGGGATCAAATCGCGCAAGGCGTCGATTTCGGCGGCATCGGCGGGGCGGCCGCGGAAAATGACTTCGACCAGCTCATCAAGCTTGAACAGCCAAAATGGCATGTCGAGCGTGGCAGCATCGACCGTGATGGCGTGGCGGGGAAATGCCGAGGCAAATTCGTTGTGCGGATCAAACAGCAAAACGCGGATATCGGGGCGCGCTTCAACGATCTTGCGCAGGAGCAGCGTGACGGAGGTTGATTTGCCGACGCCGGTGGTGCCGACCACCGCAAAATGGCGCGACAAAAGCTTGTCGATGGAGATCAACGCCGGGATGGAGCGGTCTTGCGACAGGGTGCCGATGGACACGGTGTTCTCGGCGCTGGCGGCATAGATGGCGGCAAGGTCGGCGGCGCGGATGCGGTGGGCGACGGCGCCGGCATGCGGATAGGCGGCGATGCCGCCAGCAAAGCGCGCCTGGCCTTTGTCGTCATTGCGGATTTCGCCGACCAGTTCGAGATGGATATGCACCATGTTGTCGCCGGTGCGGTTCCAGGCGGCTTCCGGAGCTTCGATCTTGTAGATGAGGCCGACCACGCGGTTTTCGCCGACGCGAACGGAAATGAGCTGGCCGACCGCCCAATAGTCTTCAGATGCCGTGGCATTGCGGCTGGCAATGGCCGAGACGATGGCCCGTTCACCGTCACACTGGATGACGAAACCTTCAGACCGATTGCGCTGGAATGCCTGGATATCGGCGGGCGCCCCGGCAAGGGCGCCTTCTGTCGCATAGACCGGTCCTTCAATATCAACAGTCATGTTCCAACGCCCCGCATCTTGCATCACCTTAGCGCATGCGCCGTTAATGCCGCGTTCGGATGGGTGGTTAAGGAGGCGTTGCTTTTGGTTAACGCTGGGGGAAGGCCGATTGACGGGTTCCGTCACCCGGAAAAGGCTTGAAGCGCCGCATAGGCAACGACTGCATAGCGGGCGGTTTTTACAAAGCCGACAATGAGCATGAATCGCCAAAACGGCTCGCCAAGCAGGCCGGCAGCCAGCGTCAGCGGATCGCCGATGAACGGCGCCCAGCTTGCCAAGAGGCTCCAACGCCCGAAGCGGCCATACCAGCGCTTCGCCCGGTCAAGGCTTTCGGCGCGGACCGGAAACCAAGCCCTGTCCGCGAATGTTTCCGCTTTTCGGCCGATCAGCCAGTTGACCGCTGCGCCCAGCGTGTTGCCGAGGCTGGCGACCGCCAGCAAGGCGGCAAGTGGGGCGGCCTTGGCGGCAATCATGGCGGCCAGCATGG
>JBATMU010000206.1:0-7240 GCA_049289995.1 Rhizobiaceae bacterium
CATTGCGCGCTGACCGGGCTTGCCCGCCGGACGCTCATGCTGGAGCGCTGGACCAACTGACAGGCTTCAAGTCCCAACCTTCGCCGCCAACTGGGCTGAAGCCAGCAGCAGCTTCAATTCATGCGCCATCGGTTCGATATGCCCCTGCCGCGACAAGGGCGTATTGATGCCGGGCAGCTCGAAATAATTGCGCTCTTGCGGCAGGAGCAGAAAGGCTTGCGAACCGCGCAGCGCCAGCCTTGGCGGATTGTCGCGGCTCCAATTGTCCATGAGGAAGTGCAGCACCTTGCCCATCGACCCGGCAATCAGGCTTCGCGCCGCCTGATCATTGTCGGTGCGGAAATCATAGTCTTCCTCCAGCGCCCGGTCTGCGCCCTCCACATGCCGGAGCGGGCTTGAGGAAAACGTCTCGGTCAGCCATTTCATCATCACATTGCTGCGCCGGATGGCGATCAGCGTACCGGGATAGGCTTTCTCCAGCGGGAAAATGAAAATCACGCCCTTGAACAGCGTTTGCGTGGATTTCCCGGCTTTCTGGCTCAGCGTTGCTTCCGCCAGCTCAAACCACAGGCCGTCATGCTTGCCGCTGATCACGTCGTCATAGGCTTCGCGGTTGAAGGTCCCAACCGTTTCCTTGGGCAGTTCGCCCATGCCCGCCGGCGCGAAACCGCGCGACAGGCGCAGGTCATCGACAAAGCCGAACACGATCGGCAGCGCCTTGTCGCGCAATCCGGCTTGCAGATCCGTAGCCGGCTGCATGGCGAGGCCGTAGATCCAGAAGATGGCAAATCCGGCCGCGACATACAGGATCAGCGATGGCGTCGACATGAAATCGTCCATGCTCGTTCCCAGCACATAGGCAATGGCGATCACGCCCGCCAGAAACCCGCCGACAAACACCGGCACCCGCCAGCCCACCTGCTTGGCCACGCCCTCGCGTTCGCCATTGTATTGCGCAATCGCCGCATCAATCAGCGCCGTGCCCTGTTCTTCGTCCGCCATGGCCGTGTTTCCCATTTCACCCCGGGCAAATATTAGCATGCACTGCACCGGTCCGGAATGCGCCTCACAGATGGGCGATGGAATTGGCGTAATAGCGCAGCACCGCCTCCTCACCCGCCCGGATGGTCAGCATCCCGTTGTCGCCCTCGGCCAGGATATGCCGCATGACCAGCATGCGCAGCCCGGCGTCAAGCGCTGCATCCCGGTCGCCATGCGGCACCAGAACATGCCGCCCCGCCGCTTCAAGTGCATCAATGCGCCGGTCAATCGCCGCTTTCAGCGACAACCGGTCGATACCGTCCAGCCCGGCCGCCAGCATGGCTTCGGCCACCAGCGGCACCGGCAGCGCCGGCACCAGTTCGCCCGCCTGATGCAGGAGATGCGCGCCGAATTCCGCCACCAGCGCCTCGCGCTGAACGGCATCCGGCTTGGCTTTGCCGAAACCGCGTGTTTCGAGAAACTCCTTCAGGTGCACCGGCGCGCCGAACGACACGCAGGCATAGCCGAAGCGGTGCCATTTGCCCGACAGCCTGAGCCTGAGATTGCGGAACAAAAACGCCGCCGTGCGCCCGCTCTTGGCCAATGTCGATTTTTTCGGCGGCGGTCCGTCGATTTCGGCAATCAGCGTACGGTCTTCCAGCACCCGGTCATAATTGATGCCGACCGGCACGAACACCACGTCGCGGCCGGACGGATCATGGGCATCGACAATATAGGCCAGAAGCCCGAGCCGCACCGGCCGCAATTTGCCGTCGCGCGACAACCCGCCCTCGGGGAAAATCGCCTGGGTGACGCCTGCCGCCGTCGCCATCTGCACATAGCGCGCCAGTACGCGCCGATAGAGCAGGTTCTTGGCGTCGCGGCGGATGAAATAGGCGCCCATCACCCGGATCAGCGATTGCAGGATCGGCACCCGCGCCCATTCGCCCACTGCATAGGACAGCGCGGTGGAGGCCGAGGCCATGTAGGTGACCAGCACATAATCCATGTTCGAGCGGTGGTTCATGACGAAAATCACCGTGGCGTCCGGATCAACCCGCGCCAAGGCATCGGAATCCGAATAGCCGAGCCGCACCCGGTAGAGCGCGTTCGAGATCATCCGCGCCAATTGCGCGCCCACCCGGAAATAGGCATAGGCCGAAAACGACGGCACGATCTCGTTGGCGAATTTCGAAACATCGGCCATGGCCGCCGCAATCGGCAGGTTCTGCCCCGCTGCATGGCTTTCCGCCGCCGACACCACCGCCGGATCATGCACCAGCCGGTCAACCAGCACCTGGCGGCTGGTCAGCTTGAAGGGCCGGATTTTCAGCTTCAGCCGCCCGTTCAATTCGTCAATGGCCTGATTGACGCGGCGGCGCAGGAACCAGCGCACGGCCGGCGACAACAGCCGGTCAACCAGGCCGATGGCCGCCAGCATGCCTGCCAGCACCACAAACCAGACCGGCAGTTCCACCATCCCGCCCATGCACGTCTCCCGCCATGATCTTGGCACGGATTTTGGCATTGCAACAGGATATCTGTTGAACCGCCCTTGCCATCGGCAGCAGAACCGGCCCTTCATGCCAAGGCCCGGCGCCAGAGCCGCGCGCCAATTGACGAGGACACCTGCCATGCAGTCCGGCAAACCGGTTTTCAAAGCCCCGGTTTTCAACGCCATTGAAATCACCACCGAACGGCTGGTGCTCAAGCCCGTGTCGCCCTTCCGCTTTGCCCGCCAGACCCTGCATTGGACCAAAGACCGCCAGGCCATGGCTGATCTGGCGCTGAAGCCTGATGGCTGGACGTTTTGGCGCTGGTGGCGGCAATTGCGCAGGCTCACCAGAAACGGCTGCCAATGCCATGGCATCTGGCTCAAGCAAGGCGGCGCGCCCATCGGCCTGCGCATCGGCCGGTTCAACGCGCAGACCGCCGATGTCGGCACCGGCGTTTATGTGGCCGATCCGGAATGGCGGCGCAAAAAGGTGGCGCAGGAAGCCGGCACTGCAATGCTCGACGATTATTTCGTCCGCTGCGGCGTCAACAAGATCACCAGCTGGATCAACGCGGCCAACACGGCCTCCATCAACACCGCCCTGTCGCAGGGCTTCCGGGAGGAGGCGCGGCTGCGCCAATGCGCGCTGCTGGCCGACGGCACGCGCACCGACTATCTCGCCTTCGGCATTTTGCGGGAGGAATGGCTGGCCAAACGCCGCGCCGAGGCGCCGGATAAATTCGCCAATATCAGGGCCTGAAACGCAAACGGCCGGCAGGTCGCCCCGCCGGCCGCCAATTCAGGCAGAAGTGATTACATCATCACTTCGATGGCGGTGACCGCCTTGGTGGCGTCGTCCACCGTCACCTTGACCTTGGCGCCGGCCACGACCTTGTCGAGCGCAACGCCTTCGGCAACCGTCAGCGCGGTGCCGTCTTCAAGCACAACGGCCTTGGCAGCGGCGTCAACCGACTTGACCACGCCTTCCATCTCGGCGGCATGGGCCGACACAAGCATGGCGAACGAGGCGGCGGCAATGGCGATGAACTTCTTCATGTGACTTCTCCGATGTTTTCAAAAAACCGCGCCTCGGGCAGCCTTGGGAGGAATCAACCCCGGCGCGATGGGGTGAGACCTAACGGCCAAAAGCTCGCGCTGCAATGCACAAAATATAAAACTATATAATGTTTTCAATGACTTGATTTCGCCAAACTTTGCCGCAAACCCCGCCCGCGCAAGCATTGTTCGTGGCAGGATTGTGGCAGGGAAAGTGTTGGGGAGCCACGGCGAAACAAAGCGGGCGCTCACGCCGGGACGATACATGCATGAGTGTGAATGTTTCTGGAGTTCACTAAAAAATGGCTGGGCTGGCGTTTCGAAAACCCTCCGCTAGTCTGCTGTTCTTGAAAAATTCCTGAGACACGCAATTGGCTGACAACGAAAAATACGGGACTGATTGGGAGCCCGACGAAATTGGCGTGGTTGCCGCCGCATGTTTTTCTATGCGCGAAAGCGATCTTCGTGGATTGGCAATAAACAAAGCTGCCGCGTGCAGGGGCCTTTCTACCCCGGATCGCCCGCATTTTTGATTTCCGCCGCCAGCCGCGCGCTTTCGAGCTGAAGTCGCCGCTTAGCGATTTCGTCCGTTTCGAACCGGAAAGCTACCGGGTGAGCTTCACCTAGCCCCCCCCTCAATCATCCCTGACGATTTTCGGCATCTTGTGCGCAATGCCCTTGTGGCAATCGATGCAGGTCGAGCCCTCAGACAAATTCGTTCCCAGCGCCACCGGCTCCATCTTTTCGCGCGAGCGCTGGCGCTGATGGGTGAAGTCCATGGCGTCGAAGCTGTGGCAATTGCGGCATTCGCGAGAGTCATTGGCCTTCATCGTCTCCCAGACATGGGTGGCGAGCTGCAGCCGCTTGGCCTCGAATTTTTCCGGCGTGTTGATGCTGCCGATGAGCTTGTGCCAGACCTCGCCGGAGGCCTGCACCTTGCGGATCATCTTGGGCCCCCAGGCATGCGGTACATGGCAATCCGAACAGACGGCGCGCACGCCCGATGCATTCTTGTAGTGGATCGACGACTGGTATTCGACATAGACCGTATCGCGCATTTCATGGCAGGACACGCAGAATTCCAGCGTGTTGGTCGCCTCCATGGCGGTGTTGAACCCGCCCCAGAAAATGATGCCGGCAAACAGGCCGATTGTCAGCAGCACCCCTTGGCCGATCAGGGCGGCAGGCCGGGTGAACCAGCGCCACGCGCCGGTGATCAGCTTCTTCATGATTTTCCCTCTCCCAGTTCAGAAAATGGCCGGACGGCGCCCCTTCCGCCCGGCCTTCGCCCCCCTTATTCCGCAGGCAGTGTCGCCAGATAGGCCACGACATCCGCCGCAACCTTGTGATCGATGGCCCGCAGCGCCGGCATGACTTCGCCCGGCTGGCCGTTCAGCACCTTGTGCATCACTTCCCACGGATTGCTGGTCAATGAGCCGAGCGGCGGCATGTCTTTCGGCAGCTTGCCGTCTGCGCCATGGCAATTCACGCACATGGTTTCAAACACCTGCTTGCCGGCCGCTGCGTCGCCGATGATCTTCTTGTCGGCGGTGACATATTTTGCCCATTCGATCGGCGTGGACACCACGAAATTGGCCAGATCCATCAGTTCGGCATCGCCCAGCTTGTCGGCATAGCCATGTTCCGGCGCCTTCAGGAGGGCGACAACCTTGGCCGGATCACCGCCGGCCATGCCGTTGATGCCCTTGATGCCCGTGGCGTGGCTGCCTTCCTTGTAGGCGCCGTCAGCGCCCATGCCGTCCCAGCCGTGGCATTCCTTGCAGCGCCAGTTGGAGGCCGGATCAGCCGCATATTTGGCGTTGGCCGCCGGATAAAGCTTGTGGGACTCTTTCGGCGCTTCGGCTTTCACCACCTTGTACCATTTGTCGTAAAGCTTGCCGCCGCGGGCAATCGAACCCTGATCGGCATCGGCGGCGAATGCCGCCCCGGATGAAAGCGCAAAGCCTGCCGCGATGGGCAAAGCCATCAGCAGGCCGGCGAGTGAGTGCAGGCGCATGAATATGTCCTCCCTGGATTGGCGGGAAGAGGAGCCCTCCCGCAACGGAACCATGCGCCGTTTTCACAGCGGCAGGTTGACGCAGGTCAATCCATACGCGCTTTCCGGCCTGCCTGCCGGGTTTTTCCGGAAATTCCGGACAAAACCGCCATTTCATGCGATTATCCGCACCAAACCGGGAAAACCGGCAAACAGGGAGAGGGAAAATGTCCGAGCTGACCGCCAATGTGAACTGGCTTGCCGTCATCGTGGGTTTCATCCTGTCGTTTCTGCTCGGCTGGCTCTGGTACAGCCCAAGGATGTTCGGCGTGAAATGGGCCGAAGGGGTCGGCGTCGAAATGGGCAGCGCAGACTCCATGCCTGTCGCCGCCATGGGCACGCAGGCGGCCGGCACTTTGCTCTTGTCCTGGCTGGTCGGCGTGACGGCGGCGCACAATGCTTTGGCCACGCTCATTCTGGCGGTCGTCACCATCATGATGCTGATGGCCTCGGGCGGCTTCTTCGCCAAGAAAAGCAATTATGCCATCGCCACCGAAACCGGCTTCGTAGCGGCAATGACCGTCATCATGGTCGCAGTTCAGGCCATTTTCTGAACGGCGGTTTGACCCTGCGCAAGGCAGCGCGCCGCGATCCGCGCTGTCCTCGACTGCAGGGAGGGCCACATGGACGATCTGGCCATCTATCCGGCAGGTCCGCAGCGCGATGAACAGTGTCGTCAGTTTGCGCTGCGCGCCGTCGCCCAGTCCGAGCGCTGGTTCGGCAACATGTGCCATCTCAAGCCCGGCGCGCCGAATTCCCAGCTGTTCGATACGCGGTTTGATTTTCACTACAACCGCTGCACCGGCTCGGCCGGACAGTGCATGGCAGGCGATGAAGCATGGCGGCTTGCACAATTGGACATCTGCCTGCCGCCGCCCGTGACACCGCCCGTCTCGGCGCCCCCGGCCATTCCGCAAACTCCGCCCGACCCTCCGCTGCGCATCGAGCGCTGGCGGGTCAGGATCAATGGCCGCCGCGAGATCATGCGTGTCGAAATTCGCCGCAATGCCGATGGCAGCGAAAGCTTTGCCGCCAAGGGCCGCCGCACGAGGTTTTCCGGCACGCTGCTCGGCGATGCCATCACTGTCAGCCGGGGTTTCGGGCTCGCCGCCTGCCAAGGTGAATTGCGCCGCGATCCGCGGAGCGGCAGGTGGCAGGGTTCGGTCACCGGCGGTGGCCGCACGGTGCAGATTTCGCTGGTCCGCTCCTGACATCTCCTGTCAGCACCCCCGGCCAGCACCCTTTCTTTCGCGGCCGAACCTCTCCATATTCACGCCATGTCGAGAACCCCTGACAAGAAGCACGGAAAGCCTTCGGGCTTGGAGGAAGGCCCGCAGGCCCCGTTCGAAGGCGCGCCCTTTCAAGGCTCGGTGTCTGACTGGGTGCGCGATCTGGAGCGCGCCGCCGAGAAAGAGGCGCGCAAGGCCGAAACCCGCGACATCCGCTCCAAAGCCGGCACGCACCGCGCAAAAATAGAAAGGCAGACCCGCGCCGAAACGCCTGTCGATCCCAATGACGAGATCCGCGCCGCTGCCATCAAGACCGCGACTGGCGGCGACGCCAAGGCGCGCGCCAAGGCAGGCGGCACGGCCGGCGTAAGCGCAAAATCCTCCCGCGGCACCTCGATCGGCGCCTCGTCCGATCCGCGCATC
>JBATMU010000207.1:0-4359 GCA_049289995.1 Rhizobiaceae bacterium
ACCTTCCTGCACAAGCCCTATGACGAAAAGAAAGCCATGATCGAGGCGCTGCGAGGGCCGTTCGACATGACCATGATCATGCAGGAGATCAACCGTTATGCCGATTCGGAGTTCCGCTATTCCGACCGCGCCGATGACAGCGCCGTCGAGCGGATCATCCGCGACGCCAGGCTGCGCGAACGGGCGATAGGGGAGATTGAGGAGCTGAAGAAGAAGGGGGCGTGGGGGTAATGGAAAACGCCGAAAGCGCCGCGAGCGAAGTTCTTTCCGAATTTGAGCGGCGCAACCGAGCACTTCAATTGCGGCTCAAGGCGCTTGAAGAATCGCTCGAAGATACAGCATCAGCGAGGAATGATGCGCATTGCCAAGTTGAGACCTCATGGGAAGCGGGGATTTTCAAGGCAGACGGGCCTTTCTCCCGTCGACCAACTGCCGAAGAGTTGGAAGGCTTCATCATTCGCGCAAGAAGCGATGCGATGGCAGCTAAATTAAATAGCGCCCAAACACTTGACGAAATTGAGCATTTCAAAAAGCAGCTTCGGCGCATGGAGCAGCTTTTAGGTATTGGGTTTGGAGCCACAATCGGGCTCTTGCTTCTTTTGGTTTTCTAGGCGTTCGCCCTGCAATCTCCTTCGCCGCCGCTGCGCCAACAAGGCCGAGCGGGTCATTTCCGCCTTTCCGCTTCCTCGTCGATGGCTTGCAGCAAGCCTTTGTCGAGCGTGATGTTGATGCGCTGCGACTTGCCGGCTTTGAAATGCCAAGGCACCGATATTAGGCATGCGCCTGCCGCCAGATCTGCGGCAATGTCCGGATTGGCGCGCAATGCTTCCATGCCGGATGGCACGGCACGGCCTTGGGCGAAGCCGGAAATTGACTGCAACAAGTCCCCGTGTGATAATCTAGCCAAGCTAGCTGAAATGGAGATTGTCATGACAGCGATTGGAACATTCGAGGCGAAGAACAAGTTAAGCGAGCTTCTGGACCGCGTTGAGGCCGGTGAGGAAATCACCATTACGCGCCATGGCAAGCCCGTGGCCCGGCTTGTTGCGCCCGCCATGGACGCGGAACGCTTGGCGAAAGCCAAGGCGGCGGCGGAAAGCATCCGGAAAAACAGCATTGGCAAATCTTTGGGCGGACTGAAAATCAAGGACCTCATTGAGGAGGGCCGCAGGTGAGCGTTGTCGTCGATGCCTCGGTGACCATGGCTTGGCATTTCGAGGACGAGCGGACCGAAGCGGCAGATGCCATCCTTACCCGCGTTGCCGAAGGCGGCGCGATTGTTCCATTCCACTGGCGTGCGGAAGTGGCCAATTCCTTTCTCATGGCCGAACGCAGGGCGCGCACCACAGCGGATTTCACGGAAAGATCGCTCAAAGACCTTGGCGGCCTGCCGATTGCCATTGATCCGCATGGCGCGGAAATGGCGTGGGGGCGCACACGCCAGCTTGCCGCAAAAAACAACCTGACAATCTATGACGCAATCTATCTCGAACTTGCGATCCGCACGGATCTTCCATTGGCAACTTTGGACCTGCCGCTTGCGAGAGCAGCAACGGCCTCGGGCGTAACAGTGCTGGGCGCCGTCCTATGAACCTTTTGCGTGACAACGATCTGATCTACGGACGGCTTTTGCCGGTCGAGGAACCGCATCTGATTGCGCGCTACAACAAGGCGCTGGTGGCGTTCGGCAACAAGCCGACCAAACTGAAAAGCTTCGAGATCGACCGCACCGGGTTTTCGCCGCAGATCGCCGAAGAATTGGACGACGCCCATTATCTTGACCCGAACGAGGTCAACCGCCGCTTCATCATCCTGACGCCGGCCCAGGTGGACTTGCCCGTCGTCCACACGGCGTTTTCCAACACCTCGCAGCTGATGTTCGAGTTCCTGGCCGGCAATGCCCGCGCCATCGACGCGCTGACCATCAAGGACGTGATCTATGGCGAGATCGAAGACTCGGTCTCCGAGGTCAAGGATGTCGAGGACCTTTTGTCGATCAGCCAGGTCGAATTCCGCGTGCTGTCAGCCGAAGACGTGGTCGGCAAGGCGGGGGAACTGGCCAAGCTCGCCGACAAGCTCAGGCAGGAACCCGATGCCTGGCGCGACAATGCCATGCTCGAGCGCATGGTCGAGCTTGCCAAGGTGACCGGTGATATCCGCGAGAACGCCCTTGTGCCCGATCAGGTGATCTTCCGGCACAATGCGTTCTGGACCAGCCATTTTGGCGGGCTCTACGTGTTCATCGATGACAAGGTAACGACCGTGATCGGTGATCCGGCTGCGCCCGGCTTCAAGCGGTCGCGGCCATGGCAAGTCTCCTATCTCGATATCAATGACGCCGACCGGGTTTTCCGGTTTCTGGCGGCCAGCGGCCGCATCGACCTGCCGCGCGCCTCATGGATCGAGACTTCGGGCATTCTTGAGCACCGGGCCGAAATGGCGGTGCGCTCCGTCATCCATGCGGTTGATCCCAAGCGCAGCCTCGACGATATCGACAAGGTCTGGCTGCAGACCTTCATCCACAAGAATGCCGACCTTTTCACCCGCGAAGGCACGTTTCCGTTCCTCAACGCCGCCAAGCGCGAGATTGCCCAGACCGGGCAGATGCAGCTTGATGACGTGTTGCCGTCGCGGCGATTCCTGGTGACGCGGGCCCGGCCTCAGCACGAGGATGCGTGGCTCACCAATGCGCTGATCTCCGAATTCACGCCGGATGATTTCGTCACCCGCTACGTGTTCAACAAGCCGGCCTTCTACAAGGATTACGAGGCGTTTGACCCCTTGTGGAAGGCGCACGTTGTGGAGACGCTGAAAACAACCTATCTCAACGACAAGGCCGGTTTGCGGGCCAAGCTCTACGGCTTGGTTGACGAATGACCGGAAGCCGATGACCGCCTTAACGGGAGCCTGCAATGCTTGATCCGATCGTTGCGTTTTTCACCAGCATTTTCCAGTGGATCGGCCGCGGTGTCGGCTGGCTTGTCGGCATCCTGTTGTGGCCGTTCCTGAAGATCGGCTCCTGGTACACGCGGCGCGGCTGGATCATGCGCGGCGCGCTGGGTGCGGCAATGCTCAGCCTTGCGGTCTTCTATGGCTATTTCATCTGGCAGACCCAGATCTGGACCAATTTCAATCCCGACTATCCGACCAAGCGCACAATGGCGGCCGGCAAATCGCTGGCCGGTGATCCGCTGGCGGGCGGCGCAGTTGTCGCTGCAAAACCCGCGCCCGCCGAATCCGGAACGGCGGCAGCCAGTGTTGGCGGCAGCACGGTCACTGCGCAAGCAGAGCCCGCCCCGACGGCCGCCTGCACGCGCTCGGCCATTGTCGACATTTCCGCCGACCTGATCGATTTCAATGTCAACCAGAATGCCTGGATTTCGTCCATGCTGGCATCGAAGCTCGGACTTTTCGGCTTTTCGTGGAAGAATACGCCCTTCCTCGACAACAAGGCGGCCTTCCAGCTGGGCATCAATCAGGTGATGCGGCGCACCACGGCGGAACTCGTCGACACGCTGGGCCGCGTGCGCGGCACATCGCAGATCGACCAGAACCTGCAGGATGCCCGCACCGCAATGTCCTGGGACGAGGACGCCTGGTATGTTGGCCTGCGCGGCCCGACCCGGCCAACGCCAAGCGTCTATCGCGATGCGGTCGGCAAGTTGCAGGGGTTCAATGCCAGCCTGGAAAAGTGCCAGGCGACATTTGATGCCCGCGCCGACAACCTTTTGCAATTCATCGAGCGCATTGCCGCCGATATCGGCTCGACATCCGACATTTTGCGCGCCCGCATGGACGCCTCCAATGCCGGTTGGTTTGACGCCCGCGCCGATGACCGCTTCTGGTTCGCCTATGGCCAGCTATACGCCTATTACGGCATCCTGACAGCGACCCGGTCTGACTTCTCGGCCATCGTGACCGAGCGCAACATGACGGCGATCTGGCAGCGCATGCTCGAACAGCTGCGAACTGCACTCAACATGCAGCCTGCCATCATTTCCAACGGCAATGAATCCAGCGCGCTGTTCCCCTCGCATCTGGCAAACATGGGTTTTTACCTGCTGCGCGTGCGGTCGAACCTGGTGGAAATCCGGTCGGTTCTGGACCGGTAAGGCAGGCGCGGCATAAATTTTGGCAGGGATGGGCGGGCAATCCCATCCGCCTTTCGCCATGTCGCAATCAGCGTGTCGCAAACGGCGTATTGTGAGGCTTTTTCACGATGGCGCGGGATAGCCTTCATCCGCTTTGATCGGTGCGAAACCGGCGGATGACCTGTTTGTTCCCAAAAGGGCATTCGGGATTTTCAGCTTCATCCAGCCGTCAGATTTCCCCCCGGAGGATCCCATGGCCGAATACAAG
>JBATMU010000208.1:0-2078 GCA_049289995.1 Rhizobiaceae bacterium
CTTCCAGATCGCCTGCTGCCGTCAATTCTTCAAGGCGCTTCAGCACGGCGTCCACATCGCCGCCGAGATTGGTGCCGCGCTGGCGCTCGGTTTGCATATCGCGGGCCACTTCAAGCGCCCTGCGCAATCCACGCAAGGCTGTATCGCGGTCGGCCGGGTTTCCTTCTGCAAACTCCCAGGCGAGCGCAATGACAAGCGATTCGGAAAGCTTCAGTTCCCGGCGCAGGTTTTCCACGTCGCTGGCCAAGGCTTCGACTGACTGCACGGCGACGGCATCCGAAATGGCGTCGCCTGAGGCAAAGCCAAGGGCCGCATCGACAATATGGTGCGGCAGATCGAGGGCCTTGGCAAATTTCTGGATTGTCAGGCCGGACAGACGCTTTCTGCCTCTTTCAACGGCGCTGACATAGCTTTTGCGCTCCTGATTGCCGAGCGCTTCATGCGCGAGCTGTTCAAGCGTCCAGCCGCGACCGATGCGCGCCCTGCGCACAGCATCGCCAAACTGCGCCATCGGATTGCCGGATGTCACCTTGTGTCACTTCCTGTCACGTTGGCAGGTCACCCGATGACACCCCAAGTCACAGACTTTGCGCACCGACTCCACCATTCTGAACCCGTCGACGAAACGTAATCATAGCCGGGCCCGGTTTTCAACCTGCAAGGGAAGAAGACCAATGTTGAAGACTCTGAAGACAAAACTGGCCGCTCTCGTGGCGGTTTCCACCTGCCATCGCTCCATGTACGGCCTTCTCGCGGGCTGCCATGTCTTTGCTGGTGTGACGACGGGCCATCCGTCCATCTATTGGCCGATGGCTTTTGCCTATGCCGTCCTGGCAATGCGGGGATGACTTGGCGACTGGTTGGGGGCGGTGTCCGCAGAAGGCACCCCGCCTTTCCCATCACCGCTTCCTGACGCCTATGCCTTTCGAAAAAAGCCTTTCCTTGCACGAAGCGCAATACCGGAAATCTCCCCCCCTTGGCAGACGGCGCGCGGCGTGACAGGTTTTGCGAATTGACCATTTGGACAATTCCGTCCCTGCCCGAGGATATTCGCCATGTTGAGCCGCCGCACCGCCCTTTGGGGCCTCACCTCCGCCGCTTTGTTGATTGCCGCGCCGTCCTTCGGCCAGGCGCTGCCCGATCTTGGCGGCAAGGATATTACCGTGGTGACCGAGAACGCCTATCCGCCGCTGCAATTCGTCGATCCGAAAACCGGGCAGGCAATCGGCTGGGAATATGATGCTGTGGCGGAAATCGCCAAGCGGCTGAACCTCAAGGTAACCTATCAGAACACCTCGTGGGACGCGATGATCCAGGCGGTGTCGGACAAGCAATACGACATGGGCATGACCGGCATCACCATCAAGGAAGACCGCAAGGAGAAGGTGGATTTCTCCGATCCCTATATGCGCTCGGAAATGTTCATGCTGGTGCGCGGCGACGAGAGCCGCTTCACGGATGCCGCAAGCTTCAAGGCGTTTGAAAAGGGCCTGGTCGGCGCGCAGGCCGGCACGACGCCGTTCTATGTGGCGGTCTATGAAGTGCTGGACGGCAAGGAAGACAATCCGCGCATCAAGCTGTTCGAAACCTTCGGCGCAACCGTGCAGGCGCTGAAGTCCGGCGATGTCGATCTGGTGCTGACCGACGGCACGGCGGGCAAGGGTTATGTTGACGCTTCCAATGGCGGGCTGAAGCTGACCGGCACGGCGATGGGCACCGAGGATTTCGGCTTCATCTTCCCGAAAGGCTCGGATCTGGCCGCGCCGATCAATGCAGCGATTGCCGCCATGAAGGCGGATGGGGCGATCGAAGCGCTCAACAAGAAGTGGTTCCTGGACTACAAGCTCGGCCAGTGAGGGGCGGGGCGAAAACATTGGACGCTGCGAACCGCTCATCGTCCTTGCGGGGCGTTCATGCTGTTTGCGCAGGGTGGCCAAGAGGGCGAGGCGGCCACAAAGGCTCGGGCAGCGGGCGAAACAACATCCCGGCCGCCAAGAGGTTCGTACCTGACGCCCCCACCCCGGCCCTCCCCCACAAGTGGGGGAGGGTGGGCTCACAGCAGTATCGGGACAATCGCC
>JBATMU010000209.1:0-6242 GCA_049289995.1 Rhizobiaceae bacterium
AGGCACCGAAAGTCGTCAAGGGCGAGGATGAGCGCCGCAAGGGCAAGCTGACGCTGGTCAAGGCGACCACCGACGAAGCCGACGCCCGCGGCCGGTCGCTGTCGTCGATGCGCCGCCGCCAGGAGAAGTTCAAGCGCGCCTCCTTCCAGGAAGTCCGCGAGAAGGTGGCCCGCGAAGTCATCCTGCCCGAGACCATCACCATTCAGGAACTGGCCGGCCGCATGGCCGAACGCGCCGTCGATATCGTCAAGTATTTCATGAAGCAGGGCAATATTCTCAAGCCCGGCGACGTGATTGACGCCGATACGGCCGAGCTGGTGGCGGCTGAATTCGGCCACACCGTGCGCCGTGTTGCCGATTCCGATGTTGAGGAAGGCCTGTTCAATGTGGCTGACGAGAGCGGAACGCAGAAGTCGCGCCCGCCGGTCGTCACCATCATGGGCCATGTCGATCACGGCAAAACCTCGCTGCTTGACGCCATCCGCAATGCCAATGTCGTGGCAGGCGAAGCCGGCGGCATCACCCAGCATATCGGTGCCTATCAGGTCGAGAAAAACGGCCAGAAGATCACCTTCATCGATACGCCCGGCCATGCGGCCTTCACCGCCATGCGCGCCCGCGGCGCGCAGGCCACCGACATTGCCATCCTTGTGGTGGCCGCCGATGACAGCGTGATGCCGCAGACCATCGAATCCATCAACCATGCCAAGGCGGCCGGCGTGCCGATCATCGTGGCGATCAACAAGATCGACAAGCATCAGGCCGATGCGCAAAAGGTTCGCGCCGAACTGCTCCAGCACGAAGTGTTTGTGGAAAGCATGGGCGGTGAAGTGCTCGACGTGGAAGTCTCCGCCACCAAGGGCACCAATCTCGACAAGCTGCTTGAGGCCATTCTCCTGCAGTCCGAAGTGCTCGAACTGAAGGCCAATCCTGACCGCACCGCCGAAGGCGTGGTCATCGAAGCCAAGCTCGACAAGGGCCGCGGCCCGGTCGCCACCGTGCTGGTGCAGACCGGCACGCTGAAAATCGGCGACATTGTCGTAGCCGGCGATCAGTGGGGCCGTGTGCGCGCCCTGGTCAATGACCGCGGCGAACAGCAGAAGGACGCCCCGCCCGCCATGCCGATCGAAGTGCTCGGCTTGCAGGGCACGCCGCAGGCCGGCGACCGTTTTGCGGTTGTCGAAAACGAAGCCCGCGCCCGCGAAATCGCCCAGTACCGCCAGCACAAGGCGCGCGAGAAATCGGTGGCCAAGCAGGCCGGCCAGCGCGGTTCGCTCGAACAGATGATGACCCAGCTGCAATCGAGCGGCGTCAAGGAATTCCCGCTGGTCATCAAGGGTGACGTGCAAGGCTCCATCGAAGCCATTGCCGCCACGCTCGACAAGCTCGGCACCTCGGAAGTCCGCGCCCGCGTGGTCCATTCGGGGGCTGGCGCCATCACCGAAAGCGATGTCTCGCTGGCGGAAGCCTCGGGTGCGGCGATCATCGGCTTCAACGTGCGCGCCAACAAGCAGGCGCGCGACGCTGCCGAACGGTCCGGCACCGAAATCCGCTATTACAACATCATCTACAACCTGGTGGATGATGTGAAGGCGGCCATGTCGGGGCTTCTGTCGCCCGAACGCCGCGAAACTTTTCTCGGCAATGCCGAAATCCTCGAGGTCTTCAACATCACCAAGACCGGCAAGGTGGCCGGTTGCCGTGTCACCGAAGGCAAGGTCGAGCGCGGCGCAGGCGTCCGCCTCATCCGCGACAACGTGGTCATCCACGAAGGCACGCTCAAGACCCTCAAGCGCTTCAAGGACGAAGTCACTGAAGTGCCGATGGGCCAGGAATGCGGCATGGCGTTTGCCAATTACGAAGACATCCGCGCTGGCGACGTTATCGAAGCCTACCGTGTCGAGCACGTCACCCGCACGCTTTGACCGGCGGGCAAAAACAAAAAGGCCGGGCAGACATGCCCGGCTTTTGTCATGAAGAGGCTGAAATGACCACGCCCGAACAAACCCCGCAGCGGACCTATGCCTATCAGCTGACATCGGCTGATTTGCTGGCCTGGCTCGATTTGCCCAGCGAAAAGACCCCGGCGGCCTTCCTGCTCTGGACGGTGCCGGCAGGCCTTTGTCTGGCGGTCCTGCCGGCAAGCTGGGTCGGCGTGCCGTTCGAGCCGAAATTCCTGCTGTCTGGCGCCGTGCTTTTGGGCGGCTGGTTCGGCTTCTTTGTGCTGGCCATAAGGCAGGTGCAGGCCATGCGCGCCCGCCGCGCCTTTCCTGCGCCCGTCGACATGACCTTGCAGGAATGGGATGACCATTTGGCCGAAATGAGCAACGGCGGTACAAGGACCATTGCGCCGCGCGATATCGGCGCCATCGTCGAAACGCCAAAACATGTCTTTGTCCGCGCCCGGGCCGACATGATCATCGTCCCGCTTGCGGCGTTCAAGGATGCAGGCGATCTGCATGAATTTGCCCGCCGCTGGGATGACAAATCAAAGAATGCCGAGCCGTGATCCCGGCCGTAATGCTGATGGCAAAGCAGGCCGTCTCCAGTTAAAATGTCCGAACGCGCGTGGTCAGACCCCGCTGCAAACACCAGAGTGCACCATTCATGTCCGCCAAATCCGGCCCGCAAGGCCCATCCCAGCGCATGCTGCGCGTCGGCGAACAGGTTCGCCATGCGTTGGCGGAAATCCTCCAGCGCGGCGACATCCGCGATGCGCTGATCGAGACCAATGTCATTTCGGTCTCCGAAGTGCGCATGTCGTCCGACCTGAAGATTGCCACGGCCTTTGTCGCACCGCTTGCCGCCAAGGATGACGCGGCGGTGATCGCTGCGCTCAACAGCCATGCCCGCTATATCCGCGGCCGGCTCGCCCATCCGCTGCGCCAGATGAAATACATGCCCGAAGTGCGCTTCAAGCTCGACACGTCCTATGACAATTTCGGCAAGATCGACGCGCTTTTGCGCTCGCCGGAAGTGGCGCGCGATCTTGGCAAGGACGAAGGCAAGTAATGTCCAAACCCCGGCGCAGGAAGAGCCGCCCGGTTTCGGGCTGGGTGGTGTTTGACAAGCCGCATGGCATGGGCTCGACCGAGGCCGTGTCGAAAATCCGCTGGCTCTACAATGCCGACAAGGCGGGACACGCCGGAACGCTCGATCCGCTGGCGTCGGGCATGCTGCCAATTGCGCTCGGCGAAGCCACCAAGACCGTGCCCTATGTGATGGATGGCGCCAAGGTCTACGTATTCACGGTGACCTGGGGACAGGAGCGCAAGACCGACGATCTTGAAGGTGACGTGACCCAAGTGTCGGACACGCGTCCGTCCCGCGCCGAAATCGAAGCCTTGCTGCCGAACTATACCGGCCTCATCATGCAGACCCCGCCGCAATTCTCCGCCATCCGGATCGGCGGCGAACGCGCCTATGATCTGGCCCGGGACGGTGAGAGCGTCGACATCCCGGCCCGCGAAGTCGAAATTGGCAGCATCACGCTTGTCTCCATGCCCGATGCAGATCATGCGGAATTTGAAGTCGAATGCGGCAAGGGCACCTATGTGCGCTCGCTGGCCCGTGACTTCGGTCGTGATCTCGGCTGTTTCGGTCATGTCAGCCACTTGCGCCGCGTTGAAGTTTCACCCTTCGCCGAACAGGCCATGGTGACGCTGGAAATGCTCGAAGCTGCGTACGGCGCCGCTGATGCCGGCGGTGAAGCTGATTTGTCATCCCTTGATGCGCTGCTGGTCGGCACCGAAGCCGCACTCGAGGGCCTGCCGCATGTGGCGGTTTCCGAAGACGCCGCGCAAAAGCTCAGGCTCGGCAATTCAATAATCCTGCGCGGCCGCGATGCGCCCGCCGAGGCGGATGATGCCTATGCCACCTTGCGCGGCAAACTGGTCGCCATCGGCGCGGTGGAGGCGGGCATGTTCAAGCCGCGCCGGGTTTTTCCGGCTTGAGAAATTCCGCCATGAACTGACGGTCAGGCGTGGCCCAATGGGGTCAAGGCGTGGCAGTGTCGCTTTTTCAGATGTGCGGAGCGGATGGCCATGATCGACAAACGCGAATTTTACATTGACGGCGCTTTCGTTGCGCCGCTTTCGGCGCAAACACTCGAGGTGATCGATCCGGCGACGGAAGAGCCCTGCGCGATCATCACACTGGGTTCGCGCGGCGATGCGGAGCGCGCCATTGCGGCGGCAAAACGGGCTTTCCCCGCCTGGAGCATGACAACGCTGGCCGAACGCGCCGCACTTCTGGAAAAATTGCTCGGCATCATGAAGGCGCGCAATGAGGAAATGGGGCAGGCGATCTCGCTCGAGATGGGCTCGCCGATTGACCATGCCATCAATGAACAGGCGGCCTGCGGTCCATGGCATCTCGAAGGATTTCTCGACGCCATCAGGGACTTCGAATGGGAGCAACCTTTCAGCAAGAACGAACGCATCCTGCATGAGCCGGTTGGCGTCTGCGGGCTGATCACGCCGTGGAACTGGCCGGTCAACCAGATCGCCTTGAAGGTTCTGCCCGCGCTTGCCGCCGGCTGCACCTGTGTCTTGAAGCCCTCCGAGATCGCCCCGCTGTCGGCCATGGTGTTTGCCTCGATGATTCATGAGGCGGGGTTTCCGGCCGGCGTGTTCAATCTGGTCAATGGCGACGGGCCGGGCGTTGGCTCGGTGCTGTCGTCGCATCCCGATATCGACATGGTCTCGTTTACCGGCTCGACGCGGGCGGGAATCCTGATTTCGAAGGCCGCCGCTGAAACCGTGAAAAAGGTGACGCTGGAGCTCGGCGGCAAATCACCGAACGTGATTTTCGCCGATGCCGATCTCGACCGCGCCGTGGCGCGCGGCGTGGCTCATTGCTTCGACAATACCGGCCAGTCCTGCAACGCACCAACCCGCATGCTGGCCGAAGCTTCGGTCTATGACAAGGTCGTCGAACTTGCCGTAGCCCATGGCGCCAAGACGATTGTCGGCAATCCGCGCGAGCATGGCGGCCATATCGGCCCGCTCGCCTCAAAAGCCCAGTTCGACAAGGTGCAGGGCATGATCGAAGCGGCGATTGTCGAGGGCGCCGAGCTTGTGCTCGGCGGGCCGGGCCGGCCCGAAGGCTTCAATCGAGGCTATTATGCGCGGCCGACCATATTTGCCGGCGTCAACAACCAGATGACCATCGCGCGCGACGAAGTGTTCGGGCCGGTTCTGGTCATCATTCCCTTTGCTGATGAGGCCGAGGCGATTTCCATAGCCAATGACACGCCCTATGGCTTGGCGGCCTATGTCTCGACCCGCGATCACGCCAAGGCCCGCCGCGTCGCCCGCGCCATGCGCGCCGGCATGGTCAGGATCAATCATGCCGGGTTTTCAGCTGGTCATCCGTTTGGCGGTTACAAGCAGTCGGGCATCGGCCGCGAAGGCGGGGTCTGGGGAATTGAGGATTTTCTGGAAACCAAGATCGTCTCGGCTTGGGAGCCAAAGACCTGATGAAAGCGAGTGTCCGCAAAGGAAGGCGCGCCGATCCTGCAATTGACAAGTCCTGCAAGCCGACCGAATTTGGCACGGGGTCGGCAAACTGGAGGCGCCAAATGAGCGCGATGAAATTGAAACGCCAATTCGTCATGGCAGCCCTTGCCGGAGCGCTGATATCCGGTCATGCGGCTGCAGGGAGCCGGGCCGATTTGCGGTCGCCGGGCGTTGGCATTGTCCCGGTCAAGGCGCTTTGCGGCTGGTATGTGATCCTGGGCTGTCATGGCAACAAGGCTGCGGCGCGCCGTTTGATGGATGAACTTGGCGGGCCGGGCGCAGGCGGCGGCGCAGGCCTTCGCGTCCTCAACACCAATGAATATCCCAATCTCAACGACGGTTATTATTGCGTCGGCGACGGACCCTATGCCAACCGTTCGCAGGCGGCAGGCATTGCCTGGGCGGAAGCTGTGCCGGATGCCTATGTGAAACGCGGCTGCTGAGCGCTGACGCGCGCATAACTCAACCATAAAAAACAGGTCAGGCATGCCAAGCAGGCTTTTCTCGCCGCTCGCCGAGTTTCTCGAATCGGAATCCGCCGGGGGCATCATCCTGATGTTTTCGGCAGCGCTTGCGCTGGTTGTCGCCAATTCGCCACTGGCCAATGCATATGGCGAAGTCCTGCATATCGAGATCCTCGGTCTGTCGCTGCTGCACTGGATCAATGACGGCCTGATGGCGGTGTTTTTCCTGCTGGTCGGCCTCGAGATCAAGCGCGAATTC
>JBATMU010000210.1:0-2262 GCA_049289995.1 Rhizobiaceae bacterium
CACGCTCGCGAAATCATTGAGGAATGGCGTATCGACTACAATCTGAACCGGCCCCACACGAGCCTAAACGGGCTCACACCAAACGAGTTTGCAACCCGGTCCAAAATGGACCACAACGTGAACAGGGCTAACCTATGACTGAGTACAGTCAAGGAAGCAGGTCAGCGGTCGCAATATGGGTTTTGCCTGTGCCGGGGCCGCCGACGAGCACGACATTGTTGGCGTCTTCAATGAACTTGCCGCGATGAAGCTGACGCACCAGGGCCTCGCTTACCTCACTGCTGGCGAAGTCAAAGTCGTTGAGATTGCGATAGGCCGGGAAGCGTGCCGTCTTGAGCTGATAGGCTGTGGACCTGACCTCGCGCTCTGCCGTCTCGGCCTTCAGCAGTTGCGACAGGATCGGAATGGCGGCTTCAAACGCAGGCGCTCCCAGTTCGGTGAGTTCGCCTACGGCCTGCGCCATGCCATGCATCTTCAGGCTCCGGAGCATGATGACAATTGCGCCGCTGGCGGGGTTATGACGCATGGCGCACCTCCACGGCCTTCCTCAAGGCATCGTATCGTTCGACGTTGGCTTTCGGCTCTTTGGCAAGCGCCAAAGCCTGAGTAGCACTGATGGTCGGAGGCGTGAGCGACTTACCGTCGACGATCCGATGGAGCGGGTTCAGCACATGTGTTTTGGTTGGAACGCCGGCTTCCAACGCCATTTCCACGGCCAGGAGCACAGCCTGCTTATCGTGTTGGAGGACAAGTGCCAGGATGTCGACCATCTCCCGAACACCGCCCTGCTTCTTGAGCAAATGTTGCTGCAAATTCCGGAATGCATCGGGAAGCTCGGCAGACGGCGCTCCGTTGCGAAGGGCGCCTGGTTTGCGCTGGACAACAGCCAGATAATGCCGCCAGTCATAGACCGTTTGTCCAGCCCGATCATGCGATCGATCGATGATGCGGCGATGCTCACAGAGGATCAGACCTTCCGCGGCGACAACGATACGATCTGGATAAACCCGAGCGCTGACGAGCCGATTGGCGAAGGATGCCGGTACGCTGTAGCGGTTGCGGTCCAGATGGACGAGGCAGGTCGGTGAGACCCGTTTGGTATATTCGACAAAGCCGTCGAAGGAGCGTGATGCCGGCATCAGAGCTTGGGCTTCTTCGGTCCAGATGTCATCGATGGTTCCTTGCATCCGGCCATGCGGCGTCTGCTGCCACAGTTCCCGGCAACGCATCTCAAGCCAGTCGTTCAGGGCATCCAGCGATGGAAAGCGTGGAAGCGGCTGCCAGAGCCGATGACGTGCATCCTGAACATTCTTCTCGACTTGTCCCTTCTCCCATCCGGATGCCGGATTGAAGAACTCGGGTTCGAAGAGATAGTGGCTGGCCATGGCCATGAAGCGCACATTGACGTCGCGCTCCTTGCCGCGTCCAACCTTGTCGACCGCCGTCTTCATGTTGTCGTAGATGCCGCGCCGGGGAATCCCACCAAAGACGCGGAATGCGTGATTGTGGGCATCAAACAGCATCTCGTGCGTTTGCAGCGGATAGGCTCGAACAATGAAGGCGTGGCTTAGCTCAGCTTCGTATGGGCGACCTGCAGCTTGGTGCGCTCATTGCCGATGATCGCCAAATCCTCGGACCAATCGAACTGGAATGCTTCCCCAGGCTCGAACACCAGCGGCACGAATGTCCCTCGTCCTGTCGTCTGCAATTCCTTCTGCAGATCCGCCTTCCACTCCTGGGTAAAAGCAGCAACACGACAGTATGACCCCTCATAGCCAAGGCTCAGCAGATCGGCATGGAGCTACTTCATCGTGCGTTTCTGTTTGCGGTTTTTTTTGGCTTCCGCCCTCAGCCAAGTCGACAAACGGTCGCCAAAAGCATCAAGTTTGCTCGGCCGATCCGGCACCTTGAACTTTGGCTCTACGCCATCAGAGCGCAGATATTTGCGAATTGTATTCCGCGACAGGCCGGTCCTGCGGCCAATCTCACGGATCGATAGATGCTCTCGTAAATGCCAGCGTCGGATTACGCTCAATAACGCCATGTCGATTACTCCAAAGCCCCCGCTAACGCGCAGGGGTGGTTCAAACATGGGTCAATTCTCCATGGAAATACCTTTCACTGTCGGGTCACTTCAGAGGTGGCTCGGGGAATCTGGACAGGTGGGATAAGTGGGATTTCTGCCTGAGAGCGGCGTAGGATGCGCCGCGAACAGGAGCCAACATGGCAAGACGTGCACGCCGGAATCACACACCGGCATTC
>JBATMU010000211.1:0-5284 GCA_049289995.1 Rhizobiaceae bacterium
GGTGGAAACCGTCCCGTCCGGCAGAGTGAGCGTCAGCGAATGGCCGGCGTTTTCAACCGTCAGCGCCACGTCCCCGCACTGATAGACCGCTTTGCGCGGCTGCTTTGTCACGGTTTCGCCGCCTGCCTCGCCGCTGGCGCAGCCGGAGGCGAGGGACAGCGGGATCAAGGCCGTTGCGGCCAAAAGGATTCGGATCATTCCTCACCCTAGCTGAACGTGCCGCTGCCGGGAAGCGGCGTTAACCATGTTTGCAGCGCCCGGGCATTCCGGCGTTTTACGGCTTAACAAAGGTTAACAAATGGTTAAACTGACCACCTGTTGCCTTCAGGAGTTGTGCCATGCGTTCCGCGTTGAAATTTGCCTTGATCGGCCTTGCCCTGGCATCCAGCCCGGCCCTCGCCAACGAACGCGTCTATGCAGATGCTTTCGGAAATCTCGTCATCCAGTCGGAAGCCGGATACAAGCGCATCCTGGTCGGCAAGGGCGATCTGGCCAAGGAAATGGCCGAGGCGCTTGACGCCAACCAACCGGAAATCGTCGTGCTCGGCCATGCGGCGATCGCTGTCAGCGGCCGGCCTTGCAAGCCGCTCATCCATCATGGCCGCAGCGCCATGTGGGGCCTCGACCGCGGCCAGGCGCCGGTTATCGCCAGCGCCTGCCAATAAAGGCTGCAGCCTGCTCCAATTCGGTGGTGCGCACGCAATTGCCGCCATCGCTTTTGGCTTTGCCCAACGCAAGGCCTGCCCGGTTCTTCAGGCTTTGCAACGGTTCGCCCTCTCGCGCCTGGGCAATGCCGAAACTTGCGGCGAAAGCGGGCAGCTGCCCGGCGTGAAGGTGTTCCGAGGGGGCGGCTAGCGCCGCCCGCATGCCTTCGCACCACAGCCACGCCATGGACAATGTGGCCCTTGGCAACATGACCGCAAATTCGGCTTGGCCCGTGCGCCCGGCAATCGCCCCGCAGGCGAGGCCTGCCTCAAGCGCATAGGCCATGCGGCGGATGACGGCGTTGCTGGCTTGGCGTCCGGACAATGCATCGATTTGCGCGAAATGGTCGAGACTCAAAACGATCAGGACGGGCTGCGGTCCCCCACCCTGTGCCGAGGCAAGCGCGCCCTGAACCTGTTGATCAAATCCGCGCTGGTCCGCAAGGCCGGGCAAGTGCTCGCTGTCGCTGCGCGACGCAGACATTGCGGCAATGTCGAGGCCATAGGCCGCAAACAAGGCGCCGGCAAATGCCAGCGTGATGAAAGCCATGGCGAGATGAAACAGCACAAATAGCGGAGACTGGATGTAGTGCTGAAGACCGCTTCCGGGCAGCGCCAGCACGAGTGCGGGCCGGATCGCATATTGCGCGCATGTCGCCGCCAGCAGCCAGACCATGACCCGGTTGATCCGCCCCGCTGCCCCAAGCGCGGGAAAGCCGAGTGCCGCCAGCAACAGGGCTCCGGCATTCATGGCCACAACACGCGCCTGCAGATTGGGTTCGGCCCACAGAAACCACGAACTGACGGCAAATGTCGCCAGGGTGACAAGCGCCATCGGCCTCCAAGGCCATTGCATGCCGCCGCGTCCGTGCAGCGCCCCTGCAAACAACAGGGCGCTCGCCGCAAACGGCGCATTGGTCAGATAATAGAGCATGCCGGGCGGAATGGCGCCGCCGAACAAATCCGCGAGCAAGCCGCCGGCAGACGCCAGATAGCTGAGGCTGAAAAACAGGGCTGAGCGATGCCGGCTCCGGTCAAGACCATAAATGGCGCCCATGCCGCCGGCCAGCACCAGCAGCAACAGGATCGACAATAGCTGGTAAAGGCTGTCTTGCCCCATGACCGGACGGAATCCCCGAAATTCCCCGGCCCAATGTCGCGCATTTGGCCTTACGGCGGGTTAACGGGGCCAGCCTGCCCGCTGCTGCCTTTGCGTTCGCTCAGGCGGCGATCCGCACGCAGTTCCTGCCGTCATGCTTGGCGCAATACAGCGCCTGATCGGCACGCGACATCAGCTTGTGCAGATTGTCGCCCTCTTGCATGGCGGCAATGCCGAAACTGGCGGTAAAAGCCGGTAGGATGTCGCACTCTGGTCCGTCCTGTTCGGAAGGCGCGGCAAGCGCTGCCTTCATGCCCTCGCACCACAGCCGCGCCATGGAAATCGTCGTGCGCGGCAACAGGACCGCGAACTCCTCGCCGCCGATCCGCCCGGCAATGGCTCCGCCGACAAGGCCCGTCTGCACCGCATAGCCCATGCGCTGGATGACATTGTCCCCGGCCGCATGGCCGAACCGGTCATTGATCCGCTTGAAATGGTCGAGATCGCACACCACCATCACCGGCAGGGGGCCGCCGCCCACCGCCGCCGCTGCAAGCACGGCGCCGGCCTGGCCTTCAAAACCGCGCCGGTTCAACAGGCCGCTCAGATGATCGGAATCGCTGCGCCGGTTGAGCGCCCTGACAATGTCCATGCCATAGGAAATGAACAGAACCGCGGCAAACGCCATGGTCAGCAGCGCCATGACGAAGTGAAAGGTTACGAAGTACACCGAACTGCCGTAATTGGCTGGCGTCAGCTCCTGACCGGCAGGCATAAGCACCATGGCCGGACGGATCACGAATTGCGCGCAGGTTGCCGCCATCAGCCAGAACATGGCCTTGCGGATCAGATCGCGCGGCGCCGCCTTCAGCGCGGCAAAGCCAAACAAGAACAGCGACAGTCCGCCGGCATTGATCACAACGATGCGCGCCACAATGTTCGGGTCGGGCACAAGGAACCAGAAATTGACCGTCAACGTCCCTGCATAGAGAAGCGTCATGGCGGCAAGCGGCCAAGGCTTGCCGTAGCGCGTATGCATTGCCCCCGCAAACAACAGCGTGCTGGCCAAAAACGGCCCGTTGGTCAGAAATGACATCACCTGATAGGGAATCGCGGCGCGGAAGAAATCCAGCAGAAAGCCTGTAGCCGCCGCCAGATAGCTGAGGGCGAAAAACAGCGCCGATCTTTGGCCGCTCCGGTCATAAAGGTAGATCGCCGCAAAGCCCCCGGCGAAAACCATGAGCATCAGCGGCGTCAAAAGCTGAAAAAGGCTGATTTGCGCCATGTCCGTCCGGAAACCCCACATTCCTCACAGTCAATGTCGCCGAATATGACTTACGCGGGGTTAACAACCTGAACGGGCAGGCAATTGCGCTTGCCGTCCTGCCCAGCCAATTGCCTGCCCGCTTTTGCCAGCCCGTTCTTGCCGGCACAGGTCCTCATGCTCCAGAGTATGATGCGCTCAAATGGAATCGTTTGAACGCCGGGATTTTGCGGTCCGGCGAGGAGCGGGCGGCGAGGCGGCATGATTGCCGTTAGCCGCGTGCGGCGCTGACCGGGGCGCAAAAGGCCAAGTTGAAACGATTGCGGTTTGCGGCTGTTATTCAAACACCTGATCCAAATCCGGCTCGGCGGCCTTTTCCGCCCCGGCTGCGTCGAAATCCTCGCGCGATAGTCCTATCGCGCCGCGGTGTTCTCCTGGCTGGCGCGAAAAATCCTCGCCGTCAAACCGCTCCCATTTGAACGCATCATGCTCTAAGCCTGTCGCCATGACCGATGTTTTCCTGATTGTCCTGCCGGTATTCCTGGTGCTTGCCGCAGGCTACGGGCTTGTCCGCAGCGGCTGGCTCGACGGCGGCGTCGCCGACCATCTCAATGTCTATTCCGTCCGGCTCGGCGTGCCGGTGTTCCTGTTTGCCGCCATGGTCAGGGTCGATCTTGGCCGGGCGTTTGACGCGCGCATGCTGGCCGGGTTTTATTTGGGCGCGGTTGCCTGTTTCGTCACCGGCGCATTGATTGCCGCCCTTGTCTGGAAATTGCGCCCGGGCGAAGCCGTATCGATCGGCTTCACCGCCATGTTCTCCAACACCGTGCTGCTCGGCCTGCCCATCCTGGAGCGCGCCTATGGTCCTGATGCCCTCACCCCGGCTTTCGGCATTGTCGCCCTGCATGCGCCGGGCCTTTATGCGCTTGGCATCATCACCATGGAGCTGGTGCGCCGCGACGGCAAAACCATTGCCGGCGCCCTGGCCGCAGCCTTGCGCGCCATACTGGGCAATGCGCTGATGATCGGCATTCTGGCCGGACTGGCGGTCAACTTGTCAGGCCTCGCCCTGCCCGCGCCAGTCATGGCCGCCTTCGCAATGGTCGCCGCAAGCGCGGTGCCGGTGGCGCTCATCGGCATTGGCGCGGCCCTCACCCGCTACTCGCTGAAAGCCGGATTGTCCGAAACGCTCATCCTGTCGGCGCTGCCGCTCGTCCTGCATCCGCTGGTGGCGTTTCTGGTCACCCATGTCCTGTTCGGACTGGGTGAGGGGCTGGTCAGTGCGGCCGTGGTCATTGCCGCCATGCCGCCGGGCATGAACACCTATGTGTTTGCCGTGCTTTACGGGCGCGGCGAAAAACAGGCGGCCTCCACCATCCTTGTCGCCACCATGCTGTCGGTCATCACCATCCCGCTCTGGCTGATGCTCTTGCGATCAGTCTTCGCGGCCTGATCTCACAACGGCTCTGCGGGCTGCGGCGAGGCCTCATAGGCGCCCCATACGGATTGGTCAAAACAGATGGCCGAACCGGTCATCAGCCCCGATTCATCGCTGGCCAGATAGGCGCAGGCCCGCGCCACTTCTTCGGGATCGACCAGCCGGCCGAACGGCTGCGCGGCGGCAGCCTTTTCCAGCCAATCGGCGTCGGCATGGTGAAACTCGCGCTGGATGCGGTCTTCGCCTTCCGAGGCCATCCAGCCGATATTGAGCTGGTTGACGCGAATCCTGTTGCGCAGCACCGCGTAGGCCGTGTTGCGGGTCAGCGTTTCCAGCGCGCCTTTCGAGGCGCAATAGGCGGCGAGGAACGGCTGGCCGCCCATGGCCGACATCGAGCCGATATTGACGATTGCCCCTTCGGTCTTTTCACGCCGCATCAGTTTGATCGTCTCCTGCATCAGCAAGAACGGCCCGCGCACATTGACGGCAAACATCCGGTCAAACAGTTCGGGTGAGGTATCGAGGATCGTGCCCCGGTCGGTGATCGCCGCCGCATTGACGAGCACGTCCACCTTGCCGAACGCCGCATCGCAAGCCGCAACCACTGCCCGGCAATCTTCGACCTTGCCGAGATCGGCCTTCTGGTAGATCACTTTTGCGCCGCTGGCCGCGCTGATCGCCTCCGCCTTGGCTTGCCCCTTTTCGGCATTGCGCCCGCAGATGAGAATTCCTGCCGCGCCGCGCTCGGCAAACAGTGCGGCAATCGCCGCGCCCAGCCC
>JBATMU010000212.1:0-1912 GCA_049289995.1 Rhizobiaceae bacterium
GGGCAAGCGCGCGGATCTGCCTTCTCCCCAGCGGGGGTCCGAAGGACGGGCCGAGACCCGCGGCTCGGCCCCGGGTGGTGGCCCGAAGGGCCGGATGAGGGGTGGCGCCGAAAAACCCTCCCTCTTCCGCAAGCCGCATCTGGACGAAATGACCGTCGGCCGCACCGAGGTGCCTGTGCGCCGCGGCCCCCTGCCTTCTCCCCTTGTGGGAGAAGGTGGATCGACGCGCAGCGGCGAGACGGATGAGGGGGCATTGGTGATCCGCCGCTTCAAATCCGGCGCAGGTTCCTATGAAGACCCCGCCGAAGCCGCCCGCCAGAAAAAGCGCCCCGGCAAAACCGGCAGGCCGGGGCGGTGATTACCGTCCCTTCATGGGTTTTGTGCAAATTGGCCGGATGATCCCCCTCGCGGCCTGTGCCCGCGATGCGCACCACACCCGGACGGACCGCCCATGCCCGATTTCCCCGTGACGTTCACCACTTGCGCCGACGGTTCCACCGACAGGCACTTCAGCGATGATTGGTGGGCGTGGGTCAAGACCCAGCCGCAGGATGCCATGCTGTTGTGGCTGCGCTCGTCGAACTGGGACAATGTCAGCGAACCTCATTTTGTGGAGCTGATCGACAATCCGGACACGGATCTGGCCATCATTGCGGTGATTTTCTGGGGCATGGCCGGCTGGATCAACGAGCCGGGCCACTTGCCGGGAAAGATCATCGGCAATCTTGAAAAGGGCTATTACCGGAAGCCGGAGCTTTGGCTGGACCGCAACCAGTTCATCGACAAAGCCATGGTGTTTGCAAAGCTCCTGCGCGAGGCGGGCGCCAGGAATTTCTCCTATCCCTTTCCGCGCCAGCTGCTCGGCCCGTTCGGCGCCAGAAAGGCATCGGCTCCATCCAACCATGGCAAGCAGGTTGAGGCGCAGATCCGGCTGGCCGGGGAAGAGATTGACGTCACCTTCCATCGCTCCGAAGATGATTATCGCGCCAACCGCCCCGGCATGACTTTTCGCAACGAGACGCTGGCGCAAGCGGAAGCCCGGCTGGTCAGCCTGCAGCAGCCTTTGCCCGACAACCCGGTCAGCACCTTCGCGGACCTGTCGGATCTCGACTATATCGAGCGCCATTTCCTGCCGCTCGAGACCTACGAGGACTTCCGGCGCGATCCGCATGAGCACAAACGCCCCCATGCCAGCCAGGATGGAACAAACAAGCCCGTCTCGCCCAGCCCCAACAGACGAAACGAGCGCACCTCCATTTTCGCCACGGTAAGCGCGGTTGCTGCGGGCGGATATCTCATTCTCGCGCTGATCCTGTGGCTGACAGGCGCATTCAGCAAATCCCCGGCCTCCCATTTCGGCGCGGTTTTCGCGCTTTCGGTCATGGCCGTGATCATCCTTGGCGGCCTTGCGGTGCTTTGGCGCGAGCTGAACAAATAGGCATCGCCAGCGGCGCACTGCCCACCGGAAAAAACGCCCCGGCAAAACCGGCAGGCCAGGGCGGTAGCTCCACTTCAACCTCCCCCTTGAGGGGAGGTCGGAGAGCCGAGCGCAGCGACGGCGATCCGGGTGGGGGTCAATCGGCGCCATTCACCCCCACCCCTGGCCCCTCCCCTCAAGGGGGAGGGGGTGTCTTCCGAAAGCCCCGCCGCTTCAAATCCCGCGCAGGCACCCATGAAATCCCCGCCGACCGCCAGAAAAACGTCCTGGCAAAACTGGCAGCAGGCCTCACAAAGGATGGGATTTTGGAGCTCTTCTAGTTCCCAAGCACACATGCCCTGTTTGCCCCCGTCCCGGGCGCATTCTCAAAATTGCAGCCGTTTGTCGGCGGCGAACCGCATTCGGACGTGAGTTCTTTGTAACCAACACATTCACCGGTTAGTCTGCTGCGATAGCCGGGGCCGCCCTTGCATC
>JBATMU010000213.1:0-13502 GCA_049289995.1 Rhizobiaceae bacterium
ACGCTGACCGGACTTCTCAACCGGGCGAAATTCACCGAGCAGCTGGCTTCGGCCGTTGCCCGCATGGAGCGCTATGGTTCGCCTTTTGCCGTGCTCTATCTTGATCTCGACCAGTTCAAGGCGGTCAATGACAGCCGCGGCCATCTGGTAGGTGACAAGCTTTTGTCAGCGGTTGCTGCCCGCATCCGCGGCGCCCTGCGTGATTCCGACATCGTCGCCCGGCTTGGCGGCGATGAGTTTGCCATCATTGCACCGAATGCCGCCCATGCCGATGATATCGCCCTTCTGGCGGCCCGCCTAGTTGAGGATGTCTCCAAACCCTATGAACTGGATGGCGAGCAGGTCAAAATCGGCCTTTCGGTCGGCATCGCCTTTGCACCTCTCAATGGCACACGGCCTGACCAGATCCTGCGCAATGCCGATCTGGCGCTTTACCGCGCCAAGGCCGAAGGCCGCGGCAATTTCCGCTTCTTCGAATCGAAGATGGATTCGGAAATCCGCGAACGCCGCGTACTTGATCTTGAACTGCGCCAGGCGCTCGAGGACGAGGAATTCGTGCTTTACTACCAGCCGCTGGTGTCGTCGGAAAATGGCGAAGCGGGCGGGTTTGAAGCGCTGGTCCGCTGGAATCACCCCATGCGCGGCATTGTGCCGCCAGCCGAATTCATCCCGATTGCCGAGGAAAGCGGATTGATCCAGCAGATCGGCGACTGGACAATCCGCGAGGCCTGCCGAACTGCAGCGTCTTGGCCAAGCAACATGTTTGTCGCCGTCAACCTGTCGGCCCGGCATTTCCAGTCCTCTGATATCCATGCCGTTGTGGCGGCAGCGCTCGCCGAATCGGGTCTGGCGCCGGAACGGCTTGAGCTGGAAATCACCGAAAGCCTGCTGATCAACAATCCTGATGCGGTCATCGAAAAACTCGCCCGCCTCAAGGATCTGGGCGTCACCGTCGCCATGGATGATTTCGGCACCGGCTATTCGAGCCTGGCCTATCTTTTGAAATTCCCTTTCGACAAGATCAAGATCGACAAGTCTTTCGTCACCGCATCCTCGGAAGACCCGGCTGCCCGCGACATCCTGCGCTCCATTGCCTCGCTCGGCAAAACCCTGCGCATGAAAGTCACCGCCGAAGGCGTCGAGACGCTCGAACAGGTGGACTTCCTGTCCGGAATCGCCTGCCATCATTTGCAAGGCTATTACTTCTCGCGGCCGCTCGATGCCGCCGCCATGTCAGCCTACATGCTCAAATCCGCCAAGGCCAAGCTTGAAGCCCAGGACGAGCTGCAGCGCGCCGTGGCCTGATTTTTGAGCATCATGCTCTAAAGCTGAAGCGATGACAGATAAGCGACGATGTCGGCTATCTGTTCGGGTGTGGCGGTGAACTCCGGCATGCCGGGATGGCCGGTCACGATGCCTTCGGCAAATGCTTCTTCCAAAGCATCGACCGGATAGCGCTGGCCCAGCGTGCGAAATTCGGGCGCATTTTCGAGCGGACTTTTGTCACTGGCGCCGACGCCATGGCAGCGCGCGCAGTTTTTCTCGACCAGCGCCTTGCCATGCGAAATATCCTGCGCCGCAGCCGGTGCAGCCAGACAAGCTGCCAGAAGCCCGGCCAAAACATATTTGTTCATCCGCTGATTCTCCTGCCTGACCATGGACCGATTCGCCATAAGCCGGTCAATATTTGTTGGACGCCGGGCAAATCAATTGCAAAATCAATCAAACCGCCAAGCTGTGCCGCGCCGTTCCCTTGGTGAGATAAGCGTCGAAATGCGCGGCAACGGCCCGCACGAACGGCTTGCCGCGCGGGCTGACGGCATAGACTTCTCCATGCCGCTCCAGAAGACCGTCCGGATCGGCGGCAATGAATGCATCAGCTTCATTGGCGATCATGGCGGCAGCAGATTCGCCAAAGGCTTTGGCTGTGTCGGCGCGCGAGAATTCAAAATCGCACATCAGCCTTTCAATGACATGGCCGCGCAGCCGGTCGTCTCCGCCAAGTTCGAGGCCTCGGACCACCGGCAGCCGCCCGGCCAGCGCCAGCCGCTCATACTCCGCCGTTGCCGGCATGTTCTGCACATGGCCCAACGGCGTCTGGCCGATGGATGACGCACCCATGCCGATCAGGAATTCCGCCGAATCGTCGGTATAGCCCTGGAAATTGCGCCGCATCGTGCCGTCTCGCGCCGCCACGGCCAGGCTGTCGTCGGGCAGGGCGAAATGGTCGATGCCGATGCCTTGATATCCCGCTTCGGCGATCAGCCGCGCCGCCAAAACCGACTGCGCAAAGCGCTCCGCCGTATCCGGCAGGTCAGTCTCGGCGATCATGGTCTGGTGTTTTTTCATCCATGGCACATGCGCATAGCCAAACAGCGCGATCCGGTCCGGCCTGAGCGACAGCACCTGGCGCGCGGTTGCCGCCACGCTGTCTTCGGTCTGGTGCGGCAGGCCGTAGAGCATGTCGAGGTTGACGGAATGCACACCCAGCTCCCGCACGCGCTCGACGACGGCCTTGGTCTCCTCAAAACTCTGCAGACGGTTGATTGCGGCCTGCACTTTCGGATCAAAATCCTGCACGCCAAGGCTGGCGCGGGTCAATCCAATGGCCTTCAGTCCGTCATAACGGTCGTCATCCATGTCATTGGGGTCGATTTCGACGCTGATTTCGGGTGAATCGATGAACGAAAACGCCGATTTCAATGCCTCATTCACCCGATTCATGTCCTTGCTGGACATCAAAGTGGGCGAACCACCGCCAAAATGCACCGCACTGACCTGCCCGCGCCCGCCAAGATGGCGTCCGACCGTGGCAATTTCGGCCGTCAACGCCTGAATATAGGCCTCAACCGGGTCATAACGGCGTGTTTGTTTGGTATGGCAGCCGCAGAACCAGCACAGCCGGTCACAAAACGGGATGTGCAGATAAAGCGACAGGCGGGCGTCTTGGGGTACATTTCCAAGCCATTGCGCATAGGCGGCCTCGCCCACACCGGCATGGAAATGCGGCGCGGTTGGATAGCTCGTATAGCGCGGCACCGGCGCGCTGCGGCGCAAAATGAAATCGCGGTCCATCCCGTTTCCCTGCAAGGCGGCTGAAATGCCATCAACCCTATGAAGTCTGTGGCTTCTGCCGCCCGGCCCGTCATTGACTGAAATCAACCCGGACAGGCCGGTTTGCGCTTTGCCTTGCCGGATACTTGCCCTATGAATGGCTATGGTGATCGTATGACCAGCCGCATAGATATTCACAATTCGGACGTTCCGGCCCTGTGCCGCGCCTGCGAAGCGCGCCATCGCGGCATTTGCGGCGCCATGACATCGGACCAGTTGGTGACGCTGAACAAGCACTCCTCGCGGCGGACAATAGATTCGGGCGCGGGGCTTTTGGCCGATACCGGCGAGGTCAACACCTATTCGAACGTATTGGCCGGTGTGGTCAAACTGACCAAGACGCTTGCCGACGGACGCCAGCAGATTGTTGGGCTGCAATTTGCCCCGGACTTCCTCGGACGGCCGTTCAAGCGGGAAAGCTCCGTCGATGCCGAAGCCGCGACCGAAGTCTCTGTATGCTCATTCCCGCGCACCGTCATCGACCGGATGATCCAGGACACCCCGGAACTCGAACACAAGCTGCTCGAACAGACATTGAATGAACTGGACGAGGCGCGCCAGTGGATGGTGACGCTGGGCCGCAAGACCGCGGCGGAAAAAGTGGCGAGCTTCCTGTGGCTGATTGCCACCCATATCAATCCGGAAGCCGATCATGACGCACGCCAGGTGGTGTTCGAATTGCCGCTGACCCGCGCCGACATCGCCGATTTCCTTGGCCTGACCATTGAAACGGTCAGCCGCCAGGTGACGAAACTGCGCAAGGACGGCGTGATCGTCATTGAAAACAACCGCCATGTCACGGTGCCCGACATGGCGCGGCTCGAGCATCGCGCCAGCGTTTAAAAATCCTCAGCCTGCCTGCGAAAGCGGCGGCAGATGCGTCTGTTCGAAGGCGATGTGCCGGCGCATGGCGGCAAAAAATCCGCGCAGCATGTAGCCGAAGGTTTCAGCTTCGATCGCACCAGGCTTGTGGCCGGCCAGTTTTTCCAGCGCTTCGGTCAGGTCTTCGGCATAGCACTCGTCTTCGACATGCTCATTGCGCAGCCTTTCCAGCGTGCGCGTCATGTTTTCGCCCGGATAAGCCCTGGAAATCATCGGAAACAGTGTTTCCTCTTCAAACCTGTGGGTGCGGGCCACCATCGGCATCAGGATTCCGGCAGCCTCCTCGCAGGATTTGCGGTCTATGGCGTCTGGCAGCGAATCGGCAATGCCCTCAAGACGGTCGCACAGGCCGAGCAATTCGCCATGCGCAGTCTCCAATCGGACAAGCGCCTCGGCGAAGCCGGGCTCGCCATCCGGCACGCGTGTTTTGGAAACCATGCCGCGACCTCCTTCATGTCCCGTTCGCCTGCGACCAATTTGCGCAGCATTGCCTGCAGCGCTTTGATATGAATCAAGACAAGGTGACGTTCGGGTGCGATAACGGCATCCGGGCGAGCGCCGAATACGGGGAGCGCCGCGTTGGCTGCCATCCTTGAGAGGGGACGGAATCATGAAATATTTGACTGAATCGATACTGGTGGGCCTGTTCGCGCTGGTTGCGCTGCTGGGTGCCGCTTTTGCCCAGGATGACCTTTTCAAGGTCCATATGTGGGTTCTGTTCGCTGTTTTGACATTGAGCACGGTCATTCTGCTGCGCAATGTCGCTTTTGGGGCGAAAACCGCACCCGAAGATCCGTCAGCCTATATGGATGGCCCTGTGCGTTATGGCGCCATTGCCACCATGTTCTGGGGCGTGGTCGGCTTCCTGGTTGGCGTCATCGTCGCCAGCCAGCTTGCCTGGCCTGACCTCAACATCGAGCCTTGGTTCAATTTCGGGCGCATGCGCCCCCTCCATACCTCGGCAGTTATTTTCGCTTTTGGCGGCAATGCGCTTCTGGCGACCTCGTTTTACGTGGTCCAGCGCACCACGCGCGCCCGCCTGTTCGGCGGCAGCCTCGCCTGGTTCGTCTTCTGGGGCTACCAGCTTTTCATCGTCATGGCGGCGACCGGCTATCTGCTCGGCATCACCGAAGGCCGTGAATATGCGGAACCCGAATGGTATGTCGATCTGTGGCTGACAGCGGTCTGGGTTGCCTATCTGCTGGTCTTCCTTGGCACGCTGTTCAAGCGCAAGGAACCGCACATCTATGTGGCGAACTGGTTCTATCTGTCGTTCATCGTTACCATCGCCATGCTGCATCTGGTCAACAACCTTTCCATGCCGGTCTCCTTCCTCGGCTCGAAGAGCTATTCAGCCTTCTCGGGCGTGCAGGACGCGCTGACCCAATGGTGGTATGGCCACAACGCGGTGGGCTTCTTCCTCACCGCCGGCTTCCTCGGCATGATGTACTATTTCGTGCCCAAACAGGCCGGCCGTCCGGTCTATTCCTACCGGCTGTCGATCATCCATTTCTGGGCGCTGATCTTCCTCTACATCTGGGCCGGTCCGCACCATCTGCACTATACCGCGCTGCCGGACTGGGCGCAGACGCTCGGCATGGTCTTCTCGATCATGTTGTGGATGCCGTCCTGGGGCGGCATGATCAACGGCCTGATGACGCTTTCGGGCGCATGGGACAAGATCCGCACCGATCCGATCCTGCGCATGATGGTCATCGCGGTCGCCTTCTACGGCATGTCGACCTTCGAAGGCCCGATGATGTCCATCAAGGCGGTCAATTCGCTCAGCCACTATACCGACTGGACCATTGGCCACGTTCACTCCGGCGCACTTGGCTGGGTTGGCATGATCTCGTTTGGCGCGCTCTACTATCTCGTGCCCAAGCTGTGGAATCGTGACGGTCTGTATTCGCTTCGTCTGGTCACCTGGCACTTCTGGCTGGCAACACTCGGCATCGTTCTTTACGCCGCCGTGCTGTGGGTCGCCGGCATCCAGCAGGGCCTGATGTGGCGCGAGTACAACGACCAGGGCTTCCTGGTGTTCTCCTTCGCCGAATCCGTGGCAGCCATGTATCCTTATTATGTGCTGCGCATGATTGGCGGACTGCTCTATCTCGCTGGCGCGCTGATCATGGCCTGGAACATTGCCATGACCATCTACGGCTACAAGCGCAAAGAAGCGCCGATCCCCGGATCCGCGCCCGCGCTCGCCGCCGCCGAATGAACCGCATCGAAGGAATGACACCATGTCACTGTTAGACAGGCACCAAATCCTCGAGAAGAATGCGACCCTGCTTCTGGTCGCCTCCCTCCTCGTTGTCACCGTCGGCGGCATCGTCGAAATCGCGCCGCTCTTCTACCTCGAAAACACGATCGAAAAAGTGGAGGGCATGCGCCCCTACTCGCCGCTCGAACTGGCCGGACGCAACATCTACATCCGCGAAGGCTGCTATGTTTGCCATTCGCAGATGATCCGGCCGTTCCGCGACGAAGTGGAGCGCTTCGGCCATTACTCGCTGGCGGCCGAAAGCATGTATGACCATCCGTTCCAATGGGGCTCGAAGCGGACGGGGCCTGACCTCGCCCGCGTCGGCGCCCGCTATTCGAACGAATGGCACGTCGCCCATCTGGTCGAGCCGCGCGCCGTGGTGCCCGAATCGATCATGCCGGGCTACTCCTTCCTCAAGGAGACGCCCCTCAAGGTCGCCAATGTGGAAATGCACCTCAAGACGAATGCCATTGTCGGCGTGCCCTATACCGAGGACATGCTCGCCAATGCTGCGGCGGACCTCGCCGCCCAGGCCGATCCGAACGCGGATTCCGCCGGGGTGCTTGCCCGCTATCCCAAGGCCGTCACCGGCGATTTTGATGGTGATCCGGCGAAACTGACCGAAATGGACGCGCTCGTCGCCTATTTGCAGATGCTCGGCACGCTTGTCGACTTCTCCAAATATGACGAGACGGCCGGCTACCGGTAAAAGGGGACCATCATGGAAACCTATACCGCAATGCGCCACTTCGCTGATTCCTGGGGCTTGCTCGGCATGACCCTGTTTTTCCTGGGAATCGTCATTTTCGCCTTTCGTCCAGGCAGCAAAAAGCTCGCCGACGAGGCTGCCCAAATCCCTCTCAAGGAGGACTGAACCATGTCCGGCAAGCATATCGACGAAATCAGCGGCGTGGAAACGACCGGCCATGAATGGGACGGCATCCGCGAGCTGAACAATCCGCTCCCCCGTTGGTGGGTGTGGACATTCTACCTCACCATCATCTGGGCGATCGGCTATGCAATCGCCTATCCGTCCATCCCGCTGCTTTCGGGCAATACCAAGGGCCTGCTCAACCAGACCAACAGATCGGATCTGGCGGCGGAACTTGCTGCCGCCAAGGGCGCGCAGGCCAAGTATCTTGACGCAATCGCGGCCAAGGATGTGACCGCCATTGCAGCGGACGCCGACCTTCGCCAATTCGCCATTGCCGGCGGATCGGCAGCCTTCAAGGTCAATTGCGTGCAATGCCATGGTTCGGGTGCTGCCGGTTCGCCCGGTTATCCCAACCTCAACGACGACGATTGGCTGTGGGGCGGCGACTTGAATGCCGTCTACACGACGCTAACCCATGGCGTGCGCTACGCGGCCGACGCCGAAACCCGGGTTTCCGAAATGCCGGCTTTTGCCGACATTCTCAAGCCCGAGGAAATCGACCTTGTCGCAAATTACGCTTCCAGCCTGTCCGGCGGCGCGGCAGATGCAGCAAAGGCGGCGTCGGGAAAGCAGTTGTTCACCGACAATTGCGCCTCCTGCCATGGCGAAGACGGCAAGGGCGGCCGCGATTTTGGCGCGCCGAACCTGACCGACGCCCTGTGGCTCTATGGCTCTGACACGGCGCAGATCGCCGCCCAGATCAGCCATCCCAAGCATGGCGTCATGCCGGCCTGGAGTGCGCGTCTTGGCGACGTGACCGTCAAGCAGCTTGCCGTTTACGTGCATTCGCTCGGCGGCGGCGAATAGGCCTCCTCCCTGTTCACTGTCGGCGACTGGCGGAGCCCGGATCAAACCGGGCTCTTGCCCATTTCAGGGCCAGGCGGATTTGACGTGAATCAACGATTGTCTTGCCTGAAGGCCTCATAGACGCTCATAGTCATCTACACGTCCGGCCAGGCCGGCAGGAAAGGGCAACCAATGCTCGACGAGAGGGAAGTTGAACGGATCGAGGCGGAGGCCGTCAATTCGGCCAAGATCCGCCAGCCGCTTTACAAGGCCCGGGTGAAGGTTTTCCCCAAGCGCGCCAGCGGCAATTACCGCCAGTTCAAATGGCTGGTCATGGCCATAACGCTTGGCATTTATTACATCACGCCCTGGCTGCGCTGGGACCGCGGGCCCAATGCGCCCGATCAGGCGGTGCTTCTCGATTTCCCGCACCGCCGGTTTTATGCGTTCTTCATTGAAATCTGGCCGCAGGAATTCATCTACATCGCCGGCCTTCTGGTCATGGGCGGTGTCGGCCTGTTCCTGATCACTTCTGTGGTTGGCCGCGCCTGGTGCGGCTACACCTGTTGGCAGACGGTTTGGGTGGACCTTTTCCTGGTTGTCGAGCGCTTTATTGAAGGCGACCGCAATGCCCGCATCAAACTGGATGCCGCACCGTGGTCTGCGGACAAACTCGTCAAGCGGGTCATCAAGCACGCCATCTGGCTGGTGATCGCCATGGCCACCGGCGGCGCCTGGATTTTCTATTTCGCCGATGCGCCGACGCTGTTCGTCAACTTCTTCACCGGCCAGGCCGATCCGATTGCCTATATCACCGTCGCTGTGCTGACAGCGACCACCTATACGTTCGGCGGCATCATGCGCGAGCAGGTCTGCACCTATATGTGCCCGTGGCCGCGCATTCAGGCAGCCATGCTCGACGAAGAATCGCTGACAGTCACCTACAATGAATGGCGGGGCGAGCCGCGCACGCGCGGCGCCAAGAAGGCCGCCGCCGCCGGCGTGGCCGCTGGTGATTGCGTCGATTGCAATGCCTGTGTCGCCGTCTGCCCGATGGGCATCGATATCCGTGACGGCCAGCAGCTGGAATGCATCACCTGTGCGCTGTGCATTGATGCCTGCGATGCGGTGATGGACAAGGTCGGCAAGCCGCGCGGCCTGATCTCCTATGCCACGCTGGATGACTACGAAAAGAACATGAAGCTGGCCACCGCCAATGGCACGATGCCGATCACCCCTGCCAATGTGCATGGCGCCGATGGCGCGCTGGTCCCGGAAATCCGCCATTTCCGGCTTGGCCATCTCGTGCGGCCGCGCACCCTGCTTTACACCGGCGTGTGGTCAGCGATCGGCCTCGGACTGGTTTTCGCGCTGTTGTCGCGTGACCGGCTGGAGCTCAACGTCCAGCACGACCGCAATCCGCAATTCGTCAAGCTGTCAGACGGCTCGATCCGCAATGGTTACACGGTCAAGCTGCTCAACATGATCCCCGAACCGCGCACCATTGTGCTGACGCTCGATAATTTGCCGGGCGCAACTATGTCGGCGATCGGCTATGAGGATCAGCCGGCCGGCAGCACGCTCGCCATACCTGTCGAGCCCGACAAGACGCTGGCCATCAAGGTTTTCGTGCAATTGCCGCCCGAACTGATGGCCACAAGCGAAATGCCGTTCACCTTCCTCGCCGCTGACAAGTCGAGCACCGAGACGGACAGCTACAAGGCGGTGTTCGAAGTTCCGGAGGCAGGCCAATGACCGCCCGCGCGCCGCGGCAGTTCACCGGATGGCACATGTTGATGGTGCTTCTCGCCTTCTTCGGCACCATCATCACTGTCAACCTGATCATGGCTTCCTATGCCCTGTCGACCTGGTCCGGACTCGTGGTCAAGAACAGTTATGTCGCCAGCCAGGAGTTCAACGGCAAGGTCAGTGACGTCATCGCCCAGGAAGCGCTTGGCTGGAAAGGCCAGCTGACCGCAGCCGATGGCGCAATGCGCTTTTCGCTGCACACGGCGTCTGGCGCGCTTGTTTCCGTCAAGGGCGTCACCGCGACATTTCGCCGCCCGGTCACCGACCGGCAGGATGTGACGCTGGCGCTGGCCGCGGCGCCCGATGGCGGTTGGGCCGTTCGCCATGTGCTTGCCGACGGCGCCTGGATTGCCGAGATTGACGCTGATGCGGGCGGCAAGGCGCCATGGCGCGAGACGCTGCGTTTTGAGGTCATGGGCGGTGCAATCAAATGAGCTGCTGCGCGCCGGGCACCGAATCCGCGCTTGAAATGGCAGGCGGCTGCCCGCTGCCGCCTGACGCGGAAATTCTCGCCGCCAGCCGCGATCTCGGCAACGGCATATGCCAGACCGACCTTGCCGTCCCGGCAGTGCATTGCGGCGCCTGCATCGCCACCATCGAGCAGGCGCTGGCGGGAATGGAAGGCGTGGAAAGCGCCCGCGTGAACCTGTCAACCCAGCGCGTGGCCATCCGCTGGCGTCAGGACCAGCCCTTGCCCGGTTTTGTCGGCCGCCTGGCGTCGCTTGGCTATCCCGCCCATCTGTTTGACATCACCGAAGAGGCCGGCGACAGGGAATTGTCGGGCCTTTTGCAGGCGCTGGCTGTTGCCGGCTTTGCCGCGGCCAATATCATGCTCCTGTCTGTCTCGGTCTGGTCGGGTGCGGAATCGGCAACCCGTGACCTGTTTCACTGGGTGTCTGCCTTCATCGCCGTTCCGGCGCTGGCCTTCTCCGGACGGGTTTTCTTTGTCTCGGCCTGGAACGCGCTGCGCCACGGCCGCACCAATATGGACGTGCCGATCTCCATTGGCGTTTCGCTTGCCTATGCCATGAGCCTCTATGAGACCGTCAATCATGGCGAGCACGCTTATTTCGATGCGGCTGTCACGCTTCTGTTTTTCCTGCTGATCGGCCGGACGCTTGATCACATGATGCGCGAGCGCGCCCGTTCCGCCGTGCGCGGCCTTGCCAAGCTTGCCGCACGCGGCGCCATGGCCGAAGATGAGAACGGTGTTCGCGCCTGGCTTCCGGTCGCCGACATCAAGCCGGGCATGCGCATCCTGATCGCCGCTGGCGAACGCGTGCCGGTCGACGGTCTTGTCGCTGACGGCCGCTCGGAAATTGATTGCTCGCTGGTCACCGGAGAAAGCGCCCCGCAGGCAGCGTCACCGGGCAGCGCATTGCGCGCCGGAACGATGAACCTGACCGGCCCCTTGGCCATGACGGCAACGGCTGTGGCCGAGAATTCGTTTCTCGCCGAAATGGTCCGTCTGATGGAAGCTGCCGAGGGCGGCCGCGCCCGCTACCGGCGCATTGCCGACCGGGCGGCAGCGCTCTATGCGCCTGCCGTGCACCTGACGGCCTTCCTTTCATTTCTCGGCTGGCTCGCTGTCAGTGGCGACTGGCACCGCGCCCTGACAATTGCCATTGCCGTCCTCATCATCACCTGCCCATGCGCGCTTGGACTTGCCGTGCCGATTGTGCAGGTTGTGGCGGCGCGCAAGCTGTTTGAAAGCGGCGTCATGGTGCGCGATGGCGCGGCCATGGAGCGCTTGGCCGAGGCCGATAGTGTCCTGTTCGACAAGACCGGGACACTGACATTCGGACAGCCGGTGCTTTCCAATGCAGGCCAAATTGCACCGGACATGCTGGCGCTGGCGGCATCGCTGGCAACAGGTTCAACCCATCCGCTGAGCCGGGCGCTCGCCCTCCATGCGCAAGTCCCGCAAATGCGCTTTGATGCGGTCACCGAAGTGCCCGGCTGCGGCATCGAAGCCAAGCAAGGCGATGTGACATGGCGGCTGGGCCGCCGCGAATGGGCCGTCATCGGCAATGATCCCGAATCCGCCGGCACCGAAGCCGTGCTTGGCCGCAACGGTGAAATCGCCGCATTGTTCACTTTTGCCGACCGTCTTCGCCCTGAAGCCGCCGAAGCGGTGTCACGGTTGAAGCAAGCCGGTCTGGGTCTGGAAATCCTGTCCGGCGACCGGACAGGCGCGGTCAGCCATGTTGCGGCTTCGCTGGCCATACCGGATTGGCGCGCCGCCCTGTTGCCGCAGGAAAAGCTTGCACGCATCAAGGCGCTGGCAGATGGCGGACGGAAAGCCTTGATGGTCGGTGACGGCCTCAACGACGCGCCCGCCCTTCAGGCTGCCCATGTCTCCATGGCGCCCGCCACCGCAGCCGATATCGGCCGCAATGCGGCTGATTTCATTTTCCTGCGCGACTCGCTGTCTGCCGTGCCGAAGGCAATCTCTGTCGCCCGCCGGTCGGCCCGGTTGATCCGCGAGAATTTCGCCATCGCCATTGCCTACAACATCATTGCCGTGCCGCTGGCCATTCTGGGCTATGTCACGCCGCTGATCGCCGCCCTTGCCATGTCCGGGTCTTCGGTCCTGGTGGTCGCCAATGCCATGCGCCTGATGCGTGACCGGGAACCGGCGGCAAGGCCTGCGCCTGACGCCTCGCATCGCCTGCACATGGAGCCCGGCGAATGAACACGCTGGCCTTCCTGATCCCGATTGCCCTGTTTCTTGGCGCGCTTGGCCTGTTCGGCTTTTTGTGGTCGCTCAGAAGCGGCCAATATGATGATCTGGATGGTGCAGCCCACCGGGTGCTCGACGACGGCGACGATAAGCCCGCTGCCTGAGGCCATCCACTAGAGCATGATGCGTAAAATTGGGAGCAGTTTGTTGGCGCGGATTTTTCGCGCCGGCGAGGAGAACACCGCAGCGCGATGCAGGCATCGTGCGAGGATTTCGACAGTGAGGGCGGTTTTCGGGCTTGCCCGACGAAACGTCCAGTGAACGTTTCGCCGACCGAACGCCCGAAGGGCCGAGGAGCGGAAAAGGCGGCCAAGCCGGATTAGCCCAACCCGGTCAACGCGTTGGAAAGACGAAGCAAACTGCAATCGATTCAGCTTGTTCTTTTGCGTCCTGGCGGCGTCGCCCCTCGCTTGCAGTGCCCGCACTGCCTCGCTCGGCGCTTCTGGCCAGACCGCGAAATACCGGCGCTCAAACGATTCTAATTTAACGCATCATGCTCTGGCGTCAGCGTCCTGTTTCAGCACCTGGCTTGGGAATGGCAAGGTGCTGCAGCGTCGCCGGGTCCGCACCGCCAATCCGCGCCATGACAGCCCGCGCCAGATCGCGGCCTGCCTCGCGGAAATCCTCATTGATGGTCAGGATTTCCGGCGGAAACCACGACAGAACACGTGAATTGCATTTTGTGACAATGTCGATCTCGCGGCCCGCCTTCAGGCCGCAATCCTCAAGGCCGCGCGCCAGGCCCAGCGCATCGAGCGGGGCGGAACAGACAATGCCGTCAGGCCGGTCGTCCGCCTCGCCTGCCGCTCGTCCGGCAGCGCGGATCGCCTCAAAGGGCGAATCGAGATTGACGCTCTTCCACGCAAACTCTTGGAGGCCGAATTCCCTCATGGCGGCGTCAAATCCTGCCCGCGTATGGGCGGCATAAAGCAGGTGGCCCGGCGGCCCGTTCAGCGCGATCCGCC
>JBATMU010000214.1:0-6515 GCA_049289995.1 Rhizobiaceae bacterium
CGCCTGCCCCGCGCCATGAAAAACGCCACGGAAATCGAGGGAGCCCGCGCCGCCCACCGCCGCGACGGCGCGGCGCTTTGCGAATATCTCGCCTGGATGGCCGGGCAGCCGGAAGGCCTGGACGAAATTGGCGCCGCAACCCGGCTTGAAGCCATCCGCGCCTCTTGCGGCGAGCGCTTTCAGGCGCCGCTCAAGGATGTGTCCTTCGACACCATTTCCGGCGCCGGGCCGAATGGCGCCATCATGCATTACCGCGTGACCCGCGCCACCAGCCGCAAGATCCGCATTGGCGAATTGTTTCTGGTCGATTCGGGCGCCCAGTATGAAGACGGCACCACCGATGTGACCCGGACCATGGTGTTTGGCGCGCCGAGCGCCGAGCAGCGCGCCCGCTACACCATGGTGCTGAAAGGCCTGATCGCCATTTCGCTGATCCGCTTTCCGCCCGGCACGCGCGGCATGGACATCGACGTCCTGGCCCGCCGCGCCCATTGGATGGCCGGCCTGGATTTCGCCCATGGCACCGGCCACGGCGTCGGCTCGTACCTGTCGGTGCATGAAGGTCCGCAGCGTATCGCCCGCACTGGTGTGCAGGAATTGAAAGAGGGCATGATCCTCTCCAACGAACCGGGCTACTACAAGGAAGGCGCCTATGGCATCCGGCTCGAAAACCTGATCGTTGTCACGCCGCCCGAAACGATTGCCGGCGGTGAAATCGCCATGCACAGCTTCGAGACGCTGACACTCGCCCCCTTCGAGCGGGCGCTGATCGACACGGCCCTTCTGACCCGCGAGGAATTGCAATGGCTGGATGCCTACCATGCCCGCGTGCTGGCGGAGATCGGACCGGTCATTGATGCCGGTGCACGCTCATGGCTGGAGACCGCCTGCGCCGGCTTGGGGTGATCCCGCATTTACATTCAATAATATCTATATAATATGGATTGCCAATCCATATTCAAAAGCGGATCGCCATGCGCATTTCCCAGTTCACCGACTACTCGCTCAGGCTGCTGATTCTGGCTGCCGCGCGGGCGCCCGGCATGATTACCGTCGGCGAAGTGGCCGATGCCTATGGCATATCGCGCAATCACCTGACCAAGGTGGCGCACGAACTGGGGCGGGCAGGCTATCTTGCCACCGTCCGCGGCCGCGGCGGCGGGCTCAAATTGGCAATTCCGGCCGAAAGTATCCGGATTGGCCGCCTGGTGAAGCTTTGCGAGTCCGATTCCACCTTTGTCGAATGCTTTGACAGCAAGACAAACCGCTGTGCCATCACACCGGTTTGCCAGCTTGCCCATGCGCTCGCCCATGCGGAATCGGCATTTTACCAGGACTTGGACGCCCATACGCTTGCCGACCTTGTGCCCGACCGCCATGGCGTATTGTCAGCGCTCGGCTATTCGCAGCCGGTTTGATCGGGATCAACACGCGCACTCCAAAACATGTATACTAAATCCATGTTAAACGCGCTGAGGCGCAAGGAGGCAGACATGGACAGGCATATTGAAAACGCCGCAATGGCGCGCCGTGATTTTCTCAAGACCGCTGGGGTGGCCGCCGTTTTGGGCGCTGGAGCCATTGGCGCGCAGGCCGCGCCGCGCGCTCCGCTGGAGGCCTTACGCAAGCCGCAATTGGCGGCTGCAACCGACATTTCCGGATTGCCGCGCATCAAGCAGAAGCTTGTCGCCCCGCCGTACGCACCCGAACATCAGCAGATCGCTGCCGGCGGGCCGGTCATCCACGAGGTGGAACTTATCATCGAGGAAAAGCTGATCGAAATTGACGACAACGGCACCAAGACCTGGGCCTTCACCTATGGCGGCACCGTGCCAGGCCCGTTGATCGTCTGCCACGAAGGCGATTACGTCGAGCTGACGCTGAAGAACCCGGCGACAAACATGCTCGAACACAATATCGACTTTCACGCCTCCACCGGCGCGCTTGGCGGTGGGGCGCTGACCAAGGTTCAGCCCGGCGAGCAATGCATGTTGCGCTGGAAGGCAATCAAGCCAGGCGTCTTTGTCTATCACTGCGCGCCCGGCGATGTCATGATCCCCTACCATGTGGTTCAGGGCATGAATGGCGCCGTCATGGTGCTGCCCCGCGACGGCCTGAAGGACGCTGCCGGCCAGCCTTACGCCTATGACAAGGTGTTCTATATCGGTGAGCAGGATTTCTACGTTGCCCGTGACGAAAAGGGCGACTTCAAGTCCTATGAAGGTCCCGCCGACAACATGTCCGATACGCTCGACGTCATGCGCGGGCTGATCCCGACCCACGTCGTGTTCAACGGCAAGGCTGGCGCCCTGACCGGCGATAACGTGCTCAAGGCCAAGGTCGGCGAAAAAGTGCTGTTCATCCACGCCCAGGCCAATCGCGATTCCCGCCCGCATCTGATCGGCGGTCATGGTGACCTCGTCTGGGAGGCAGGCTCCTTCAACGACAAGCCCGACACAAATCTCGAAACCTGGTTCATACGCGGCGGCTCCGCCGGGGCCATGGCTTATGAATTCCGCCAGCCCGGCATCTATGCCTATGTCAATCACAACCTGATCGAAGCGGTGCTGCTGGGCGCCACTGCCCATGTCATGGTCGATGGCGAATGGAATGACGACCTGATGATGCAGGTCGCCAAACCCGGGCCGATTGTGGGCTGACGGCCATGCCCGTCCCCTTCCTTGCAAAATTGGCTGCGGCGGCCATGGTTGCCGCAGCCACGCCTGCAGCCCTGAACGGCCTCTTGCGCTCGGCTCCTGCCGCTTTTGATACCGTCATTGTGATCCTCGATGACGGACAAAAGCTCGAAGCCGGCCGCGACGAGATCACCATCGGCCTGTGGGCGCAGTGCCATGCTGAGGGGGCATGCGGGCTCGAACCGAAAGCTGCCCCTGCCGGGGCGGATTATCCGGTCACCGGCGTCAATGCGCAGGACATCGCCGAGTTTGCCGAATGGATCAATCAGGCTGGCGGGAACTGGCGGCTGCCGACGCTCGAAGAACAGCGCCAGCTTGTTGCCGGCCTGCCGAAGGAAGAGGCGGTCAAGCTGTTCGACGACCCGCGCATGGCCTGGGCGGCGGATTACAACACGCGCAAAGCCTATGACCGCAAGGTTGAGCCCAGCGGGGCGTTTGGCGTCTTGCCCAACGGTTTGCGCGATATTGGCGGCAATGTCTGGGAATGGACGTCAACCTGCGTCAGCGCCGACACGGGCGGCTTCCTGTGCCCCGCCTATTTTGTCGGCGGCGAGCACGAAGCCGAAATCCCGCTGTTCCTGCGCGATGCCGCCACCGGCGGCTGCGCGGCGGGCGTGCCGCCAGCCAATCTGGGTTTCCGGTTGGTGCGCAGCCGCTAGGCCAGATAACGCAGCGCGGCGATTGCCATCCAGCCGACGGCAAACATGCCCAGCAGCGGCAGGCGCAGCACCGCCAGCCCGGCAATTGCGAGCGTCAGAGATTCCTGCCAGCCAAGCGTCAACGCCGCCGGGGCCACCAGCGTGGTCAGAACGGCGGCAGGTACGGCATTCAGCGCCGCCTCGACGCGCGGATTGAGCGTTGCAAACATCGACAGGATGATATGGCCGCCAATCCGCGTCAGATATGTCAGCGCCGCGCCCGCCAGAATGGCCCAATCGAGCGCGGTCATCGTTTCACCTCCGCCGCAAAAGCCGCGTAAACCACACCGGCCAGCGCGCCCAGCGAGACATGCCAGGGCGAGCCGACAAATTTCAGCGCGAGCACCGCCGCCAGCGCCGAAACCACGACGACCGGCAGCCAGTTCGGCCGCGCCCGGAAACCCATGACCAGGCCGAGGAAATAGACCGACAGCAGCATGTCGAGGCCGAGCGCCCGCGGATTGGCAATCAGGTTGCCGAAAACCGCGCCAATCCAGGTCTCGGCGAGCCATGTGGCATAGATCGCCAACCCCATGCCGAAATACCAGGCCGGCGTGATCGGATTGCCCTTGGCAGCCTCGCGCTCGGTCTCGGCAAATTGCGGATCAATCAGAAAGAAGAACGCCGCCGCCTTCTGCCAGAAGGTAAACCGACCCAGATGCCGCCCGGTCGTCGCCGAGTAGAGAAGATGGCGCAGATTGACGACGAAGATCGAAAACGCGATCAGCCATGGCGCAGCATGCTGGCCGAACAGCTCGATGCCGACCATCTGGCTGGCCCCGGCATAGATACTGGCGCTCATCAGGATGATCTGGCCGGTCGACAGGCCGTTGTCCGCCGCCAGCGCGCCGAACAGCAGCGCAAACGGCATGGCCGACAGGATGACCGGCACGGCGCGCTTTGCACCGGCAAGAAAATCGCTGCTAGGGGAATCTGCAATCATTGCCGAGCGATAGCCTGTTGCCCGCTGCTTGTCAGGTCAGCAAAATTGATGACTTCCGTTCATCCGCTGATGATTGGCGCGCGGATCGGGATTTCAACCAGCCAGACCCCATTCCATCAGCGGCATGGCGCGTTTTGCAAAATCGGCGCAATCGTCAACCAGGTCCGGCGAGGTCACGCGCACTGGTTCAATATCCTGCCGGACGATGAAGTGCCTGAGCCGCACGGCCGAATGCAGGTCCGGCTCTGTCACCGTTTCGAAGCCCTGCGGCAGGCGCTTGAGCTGATCGGTCGTGTCGAATGTCAGCCCGGCCTTTTCGAGCTTGGCGGTCATCTCGCGGAATTTTCCTGGCCAGGTGACGATGCGGTTGCGGTAGGCGCGCAATTGCTCGGGCGCGGGCTGGTAAAACGCCACGGCCATGAAACAGGCATCCAGCCCGATATGAATGAAAAAACAGCCCTCCGCCTCATTCTTCATGCCGCTTGGCGTCAACAGCGCCGAGACATGCGTGTTGAACGGCCGCTTGTCCTTGGCAAAGCGGATGTCGCGATAAATGCGGTAGCCCGATGTCTTGCGGTCGCCCTTGAACGGCAGCTTGTCCTTGGCAAAGCGCAGCGTCAGCGCCTCGATCAGGTCGCCGCGCGGCCCGTTTAGCTGGCTCTCATACAGGTCCTTGTTTTCCTTGAACCAGTCGCGGTCCTGATGAAAATCCAGCGCCTTGAGAAACGGCAGCGCCTTGTCGCCGAAACCGGAAAACGTGCTCATCCCCCAACCCTTGCAAACCAGCCATCCTCGTCGATCACCTCGACGCCGTGTTTCTGCGCGTCCGCAAGCTTTGACCCCGCTCCCGGCCCGGCCACCACCAGATCGGTCTTTTTCGACACCGACCCGGCAACCTTGGCCCCCAGCCGTTCGGCCATGGCCTTGGCCTCATCACGCGTCATGCGCACCAAGGCGCCGGTGAACACCACGGTCTTGCCCGCCACCGGCGAATCCGAGGCGGGCTTTTCGGCATCGGCAATGCTGAGTTCGCTCGCCAGCGCTTCAACCAAGGCGCGGTTGTGGCTTTCGCTGAAATAGCGCGCCACCGAATCAATTACCGCCGTGCCGATGTCATCCAGCGCATCCATCTCTTCAGCCGCTGTGCCATCGCCGCCCGCGATCTTCAGCGCCGCATCATGAAAGGCTGCGAATGTGCCATAGGCGCGCGCCAGGGTCCTGGCCGTGCTTTCCCCGACATGGCGGATGCCAAGCCCATAGATCAGCCGGTCAAGGCCGATGGCCCGCCGCTCCTCGATGGCGGCAAACAGTTTTGCAGCTGAGGTTTCGCCAAACCCTTCCTTGTCTTTCAGCTTTTTGAGATTGCCGGAATCTCGTTTGGCCAGCGTGAAAATGTCGGCCGGGCTTTTCACCTTCAGGTCCGGATCAGCGAAGAAAAATTCGATCTGCTTGTCGCCAAGGCCTTCGATGTCAAAAGCGCGGCGCGACACAAAATGCTTGAGATGCTCGATTTTCTGGAACGGGCAGGCAAACTCGCCGGTGCAACGCCGCACCACGCCCTCCACGCCACCCGCCGTCTCCTCGCGTATCAGCGCGGTTTTCAATTCGCACTGGCATTCATGCCGAAACACATAAGGTTCAGCTCCCGCAGGCCGCTTTTCCGGGACAAACCCCAGCACTTGCGGGATCACATCGCCGGCCCGCTGAACGATGACCGTGTCGCCAATCATCACGCCGAGCCGTTTGATTTCGTCTTCATTGTGCAGCGTGGCATTGGTGACCACCACGCCGCCGACCGTGACCGGCGCAAGCCGCGCCACCGGCGTGTGCGCACCTGTTCGCCCGACCTGGATGTCGATTGCCAGAAGTACGGTTGTGGCTTTTTCGGCCGGGAATTTGTGGGCTATGGCCCAGCGCGGGCTGCGCGACACAAAGCCCAGCCGCCTCTGCAGGCCGAGGTCATCGACCTTGTAGACCACGCCATCAATGTCATAGCCCAGCGTCGCCCGCTGCGCCTCGATTGAACGGTAAACTGCGAGCAGGTCATCTGCACTTTCGCAGCGCCTCATCAGCGGATTGGTCTTGAAGCCCCAAGCGGCAAAGGCTGCAACCAAGCCCATCTGCGTATCCGCCGGCATTTCGCTCATCTCGCCCCAGGCATAGGCGAAAAACCGCAAG
>JBATMU010000215.1:0-11047 GCA_049289995.1 Rhizobiaceae bacterium
GCGAACTGCCGCATATCATGGGCGACCTTCCGGTATTGTCCAAAGCCTGGTGGACGGGAACGGACGCCAAGGGGGCCAAGCGTGACATCGCGCAGCCAACCCTGGAAATCCCCCTCGGCAATGGCCCTTACAAGATCGCCTCGTTCAAGCCCGGCGCGGAGATCGTTTGGGAACGGGTTGCCGATTATTGGGCGGCAGATCTGCCGGTCAATAGAGGCCGGCACAATTTCGGCCGGCGCCGCTATGTCTATTTCCTCGACGCCAATGCACAATGGCAGGCCTTCACCAAAGGCGGCTACGAGGACTTGCGGCTGGAGAGCCGCTCGCAGAAGTGGGCGACGGAATACACGTTTCCGGCCTTCACGACCGGCGACGTCATCAAGCAGGAATTCGCCCAGTCGAGCGGCGAATCCATGCAGGGTTTCGTGATGAACCTTCGGCGGCCGCAATTTGCCGACCGCAAGGTGCGGCAGGCGCTGACCTTGGCGTTCGATTTTGAATCGATGAACCGGACGCTGTTTTACGGGCTCTATACGCGCACGGATTCGTTTTTTGAGGGCGGGCCGCTGGCGTCCTCGGGCTTGCCGGAAGGCAAGGAGCTGGAAATCCTCGAGACCGTGCGCGGCAAGGTTCCGGCCGAAGTCTTCACCACGCCTTTCGTGCTGCCGGTCACCGATTCGCCCGACAAGCAGCGCGAAAGCCTGCGGGCCGCCTTCGCACTGTTCAAGGTGGCTGGCTATGAAACGCGTGGCGGCGCCTTGGTCAATGCATCGAGCGGCGAGCCGTTCAAGATAACCTTTCTGGGCGATGACCCGACCGACGAGCGCATCACCGGACCGTTCATCGAAACGCTGAAACGGCTCGGAATTGACGCGAAGCTCGACGTGGTTGACCCGCAGCAATATGTCAGCCGTGTTGAAAATTTCGACTTCGACATGCTGACCGCCAACTTCGCCCAATCGCAGTCGCCGGGCAATGAACAGCGCGAGTATTTTTCTTCGGCGGCAGCCGCTGCTCCGGGATCGCGAAACCTGTTTGGCGTCAAGGACGAAGCGGTTGATGCGCTGGTCGAGCGAGTGATCTTCGCCACTGACCGAGACGACCTGATTGCCGCCACCAAGGCGCTTGACCGCGTGCTGTTGTGGAATTTCCTGATCGTTCCGCAATGGCACAATCCCGCCATCTGGACGGCGCGCTGGAACAAGTTCGGCATTCCGGAAAAGCAGCCCGCCTATCTGGGTATCGACGTCGATTCCTGGTGGATCGATCCGGCCAAAGAGGCCGCGCTCGACGCCAAATACAAGACCGGAAACTGAGAATGCGGCTTACGCGGCGGACATTTCTGGCGGCAGGCGCGCTCTTGCCGTTCACCGGCCGGCCGTTGTTTGCCGCCATTCCGGCCGATGTTCCGCAGCACGGCCTGTCATCGTTCGGTGACCTGAAATACAAGCCCGGCTTCACACATTTTGACTACGCCAACACGGACGCGCCGGACGGCGGGACCTTTTCATTTTCACCGCCAAACTGGCAATTCAATCAGAATGTCCAGACCTTCAACACGCTCAACACGTTCGTTCCGGGTGGTGATGCGCCGCCGCGCATGGAATTGTGCTTCGATACGCTGATGGTGCGGGCGCTCGACGAGCCGGACGCGCTCTATGGTCTTATCGCCGAAAGTGTCACGATTTCGTCCGACCGCAATGCCTATGAATTCCGGCTGCGGCCCGAGGCGCGTTTTCATGACGGCACACCGCTGACGGCCAGGGACGCGGCTTTCAGCCTGGTGCTGTTCAAGGACAAGGGCCATCCTTCGCTGTCCCTGCCGCTGGCGCGGCTGGTCAAGGCGGAGGCTACGGACCTGCATGTCCTGACGTTGACCTTTGACGGCAAACAGTCCGAACGCGCCATCCTGACAATTGCCGAATTTCCGGTGGTCTCTGAGACCTATTATTCGGCGCATCCATTTGATTCCTCCTCGCTGGACATCCCGCTCGGCTCCGGCCCCTACCGGGTCGGCGCGGTCAATGCCGGCAGTTCAATCGTCTATGAAAAGGTCGCTGACTATTGGGGGCGTGACCTGCCGGTCAATCGCGGCATCAACCACTTTGCCCAGATCCGCATCGATTTTTTCCGCGAGCGGCAGGCCGGATTTGAGGCCTTCAAAAAAGGCGACGTACTGTTCCGGCAGGAGTTCACGTCAAAGGTCTGGGCGACGGAATACGACTTCCCGGCGATAACAAGCGGCAAGGTGGTCAAGCGGACATTCCCGTCCGAATTGCGGCCGTCGCTGCAGGCCTGGGCCTTCAACCTGAGGCGCAAGCAATTTCAGGATGTGCGCGTGCGGCAGGCCATCGGGCTGTGCTTTGATTTCGAATGGACACGGACGAACTTCTTCTACGGCTCCTATGAGCGCTCGCATTCGCTGTTCGAGAACTCGGCCTACCGGGCCGAAGGAATGCCGTCAGCAGCAGAACTGGCATTGCTCGAACCCTTGCGCGGCCAAATACCGGACGACGCGTTCGGCGATGCCGTCATGCAACCGGCCTCCGACGGCTCGGGCCGTGACCGCGCATTGTTGAAAAAGGCAAGCACACTGTTGGCCGATGCGGGCTACAGGCGCGACGGCAGCCTGGTGATAAACGCCCAAGGTGAACCGCTCAGGCTTGAAATGCTTGTCAATGACGAGGTGTTCGTCCGCATCGACACGCCGTTCATCGAAAACCTCAAAGCCATCGGCATTGACGCCTCGATCACGCTGGTCGATCCGGCCCAATACCAGGCGCGGCAGAGCACATTCGACTTTGACATGGTGTCGTCAGCATCGTCCTTCACCGCCTCTCCGGCCCGCGACGAACTGGCTGGGCTTTTTCATTCGTCATCAGCTGCGCTCAACGGTTCGCGCAACCTGCCCGGCACGTCTGATCCGGCCATAGACCGCTTGATCGCCATTGCTGCGGCCGCATCGACACGGGCGGACTTGACCATTGCGCTCAAGGTGCTTGACCGGGTCTTGCGTGCACGGCGCGACTGGATTCCAAATTGGCATGCAGCGAATCACCGGACAGCCTATTGGGACATGTTCGGATTTGCCGAGCCGAAGCCTGACTACGGGTTTCCGGTGGAAACCCTGTGGTGGCTGGACAAGCAGAAGGCGGATGCGATTGGCAAGGGCTGACTTCAACGGAACATTGCCGCATGGCAGGGCGGCTGCCTGATGGGCGCTTATGTCCTCCGGCGCATGCTGTTGATGATCCCGACGCTGTTCGGGATCATGGCGGTCACGTTCTTCATCGCGCAATTTGCACCCGGCGGGCCGGTCGAACAGGTCATCGCCAAGCTGACCACCGGCGGCAATGCCACCGACCGGATTTCCGGCGGCGGCGGCGATGCGGGCGGCCAAAACCAGGATCCCTCTGCGCCGGGCGGCGACGGCTCCTCGCAATATCCGGGCGCGCAGGGGCTCGACCCGGAATTCATCGCCAAGCTCGAGAAGCAGTTCGGCTTTGACAAGCCGCCGCTCGAACGCTTCGGGCTGATGGTGTGGAATTATGCGCGGCTGGATTTCGGCGAGAGCTATTTCCGCGACATCTCCGTGCTTGACCTGATCGCCGAAAAACTGCCGGTATCCATCTCGCTCGGGCTTTGGATGACGCTGATCTCCTATGGCATCTCCATTCCGCTCGGCATCCGCAAGGCCACGCAGGAAGGATCGCGTTTCGACACCTGGACGAGCGCGGTGATCGTGGTGGCTTACGCGATACCCGGATTTCTGTTTGCCATCCTGTTGATGGTGCTGTTTGCCGGCGGCTCGTTCTGGGACTGGTTTCCGTTGCGCGGGCTGACCTCGGACAATTTTGCCGGCATGTCACTCGGCGAAAAGCTGGTCGACTATTTCTGGCATCTGGCGCTGCCGATGACAGCGATGATCCTGTCATCCTTCGCCACGACAACGCTACTGACCAAGAACTCGTTTCTTGATGAAATCCGCAAACAATATGTGGTGACGGCGCGGGCCAAGGGCCTGCCGGAAAGCCGTGTTCTTTATGGGCATGTGTTCCGCAACGCCATGCTGATCGTCATTGCCGGTTTCCCCGGGGTTTTCATTTCGGCGTTCTTCACCGGCTCGCTGCTGATTGAATCGATCTTTTCGTTGGATGGCCTCGGGCTTCTCGGCTTTGAATCGGTGGTCAACCGCGATTTTCCGGTGGTGTTCGCCACAGTCTATATCTTCTCGCTGATGGGTCTGCTGGTGAACCTCTTGTCGGACATTCTCTACACGCTGATCGACCCGCGCATCGATTTCGAGCGGAGGGACATCTGATGGCGGCGGCGGTATTCCTGGGGCGCAAGCTGTCGCCGCTCGGCGAGCGGCGCTGGGCCAATTTCAAGGCCAACAGGCGCGGATACTGGTCGTTGTGGCTGTTTCTGGCGCTGTTCACGGCGACCATGTTTTCCGAATTGATCGCCAATGACCGGCCGATCCTCGCCTCCTACAAGGGCGAGATCCTGGTGCCGGTTCTTATTGATTATCCGGAGGAAAAATTCGGCGGTTTCCTTGCGGTGACCGATTACCGCGATCCTGTCATTTCGGGTGAGATCGAGGCCAATGGCTGGGCGATCTGGCCGCCGGTCCGCTATTCCTATGCGTCGGTCAACAAGGAAATCCCGCATTCGGCGCCCGCCAAACCATCATGGATGTATGACAAGGCCGAGCGCTGCGCGCGCTACCCAAAAGGCGCCGATGACCCCGACTGCAACATGGGCAACTGGAACTGGCTGGGCACCGATGACCAGGCGCGCGATGTTCTGGCCCGGGTCCTTTACGGCTTCCGCATATCAGTGCTGTTCGGACTGATCCTGACGGGCGCCTCGGCGGCGATCGGCGTGGCGGCCGGCGCGGTGCAAGGCTATTTCGGCGGCTGGACGGATCTCATTTTCCAGCGATTCATCGAGATCTGGACGGCTGTGCCGCTGCTTTACCTGCTGCTGATCGTCTCGCGCGTGCTGCCGCGCGGCTTCTGGATGCTGCTGGCAATCATGATCCTGTTTTCCTGGGTCAATTTCGTCGGCGTCGTGCGGGCCGAATTCCTGAGGGCGCGCAATTTCGAATATGTCAACGCGGCGCGGGCGCTTGGCGTTTCCAACCGGACCATAATGATCCGCCATTTGTTGCCCAACGCCATGGTGGCGACGCTGACCTTCCTGCCCTTCATCCTCAACGGCTCGATCTCGACATTGACCTCACTCGACTTCCTTGGTTACGGCCTGCCTGCCGGTTCGCCCTCGCTTGGCGAATTGCTGGCGCAGGGCAAGAACAATCTCAAGGCGCCATGGCTGGGATTGACCGGCTTTTTCGTCATCGCCTTCATGCTGTCGCTGCTGATCTTCATCGGCGAGGCGACACGCGACGCGTTTGATCCGCGGAAGACGTTCAAATGAGCGGGCAAGCGAGCACACCCCTGCTGTCCGTACGCGACCTGTCGGTGGCGTTTACGCAGGGCGGCAAGCAGACGCTGGCGGTTGACCGCGTCTCGTTCGACATCATGCCCGGCGAGACCATGGCGCTGGTCGGCGAATCCGGCTCGGGCAAATCGGTGACGGCGCTTTCGGTGTTGAAGCTTTTGGCCTATCCGGCCGCCAGCCATCCGACAGGCGAAATCCTGTTTGGCGGGCAGGATCTGCTCAAGGCCAACGAGCCTGATCTTCGCGCCGTGCGCGGCAACAAGATCTCCATGATCTTCCAGGAACCGATGACCTCGCTCAACCCGCTGCATGCCATCGACCGGCAGATCGGCGAAGTGCTGGAATTGCACAAGGGAATGCGCGGGGCGGCGGCGCGCGAGCGCACGCTGGAACTCCTGCGCCAGGTCGGCATCCGCGAACCGGAAAAGCGCATCGGCGCCTATCCGCATGAATTGTCGGGCGGACAGCGCCAGCGCGTGATGATCGCCATGGCGCTGGCCAACCAGCCAAGCCTGCTGATCGCTGACGAGCCTACCACGGCTCTTGACGTGACCGTGCAGGCGCAGATCCTCGAGCTCTTGGCCGACCTGAAAACCAGGCATGGCATGTCCATGCTGTTCATCACCCATGATCTCGGCATCGTGCGGCGCTTTGCCGACCGGGTCTGCGTGATGACCGGCGGCAAGATCGTCGAGGCCGGCCGCACCGCCGACATTTTCGCCGACCCGCAGCACGACTATACGCGCCACCTTCTGGCCGCCGAGCCGCGCGGCATGCCGCCAGCCGTTGACCCAGCGGCGGAGACGGTGCTCGAAGGCAGGGATGTGAAGGTCTGGTTTCCGATCCGCAAGGGGCTGATGCGCAAGACCGTCGATCACGTCAAGGCGGTGGATGGCATCGACATTGAGGTCAAGGCCGGACAGACGGTTGGCGTCGTCGGCGAATCCGGGTCTGGCAAGACCACTTTGGGTCTGGCGCTGGCGCGGATGATTTCCTCGACCGGCAGCATCCGCTTCAGCGGCACGGCAATTGATGGCTACAGCTATGCGTCAATGCGGCCGCTCAGAAGGCAGATGCAGATCGTCTTCCAGGACCCCTATGGCTCGCTGTCGCCGCGCATGTCGGTCACCGACATTATCGGTGAAGGTCTCGGCATACACGAACCTGGTCTGGATGTAGCCGCCCGCGATAAAAGGGTGGTGGATGTGCTGGGCGAAGTGGGGCTTGATCCCGCACTTCGGCACCGCTTCCCGCACGAGTTTTCCGGCGGCCAGCGCCAACGCATCGCCATTGCACGCGCCATGGTCTTGAACCCGAAATTCGTCATGCTGGACGAGCCGACATCGGCGCTCGACATGAGTGTTCAGGCGCAGGTGGTGGACCTGCTGCGCAGCCTGCAGAAAAAGCACGGCCTCGCCTATCTGTTCATCAGCCATGATCTGAAAGTGGTGCGCGCGCTCGCCAATTTCGTGATCGTCATGCGTAATGGCAAAGTGGTCGAGCACGGCCCCGCGCAAGAGATCTTCGCCAATCCGCAGACTGACTACACCAAGGCCTTGATGGCGGCGGCATTCAACCTGACGGCTTCGCAAGGGGCTGTCAGCCAATGATGCGCGTTCTGGTGGCAGTAGGCAGTGACAGCCCGGAGCAATGGCTGCCGGAATTCGCGCTTGCGCTGCCGGAGGCAGAAATCTTCTGGCATGAAGCCGGCAAAGCATTGCCCGGACAGATCGATTACGCGGTGGTCTGGGCGCCCAAACCCGGCCTGATGGATCAATTGGAAGGCTTGAAGGCAGTTTTCTCGCTGGGCGCGGGCGTCGACCACATCTTCGCATCGGGCGGCGGGCCCGCCAATATTCCGGTCGTACGCTATGTCGGCGCCGACTTGACGACGCGGATGAGCGAATGGGTGGTGTTGCAATGCCTGATGCATCTGCGCCAGCAACGCGCCTATGACGGCCAGCAGGCGAAGCGCCAGTGGCGCTCCCTGCCACAGCCGGCAGCGGGCGAAGTACGGGTCGGGCTGCTCGGTCTGGGCGTTTTGGGGCGCGACGCCGCCGCCAAACTCAAGGCCATTGGCTTTCAGGTTTCAGGCTGGAGCCGCAGCCAAAAACAGATCGACGGCATTGCCTGCCACTCCGGCGAAAGCGGGCTTGCCGCCCTGCTCAAGACGACCGACATCCTCGTCTCGCTCCTGCCGCTGACGCCTGATACGCGCGGCCTGGTCGATGCAAGCGTTCTGGCGCAATTGCCGCAGGACGGTGCGCTGGGCGGGCCGGTCTATCTCAATGCCGGGCGTGGGCGCACCCAGGCCGACGCCGACATTCTGGCGGCACTGGAAAGCGGCTTGCTGAAAGCCGCCTCGCTTGACGTGTTCGAGACCGAGCCCTTGCCTGATGACAGCCCGATGTGGGCAGCGCCGAACCTGACCATCACCCCGCATGCCGCCGCCTGGTCGGCGCGTTCGGATGTGGTGCGCTATGTCGCCCGGCAGATCCGCCGCCATCAGGCAGGCGGGGCGCTTGAGAACGTGGTTGATCCGCAACGCGGCTATTGACCTGAGGTGAGCCGCTGCGTCTGCGGCCTCACCAATCGCGCGTGCGCTTGATTTTTTCCGCCATGACATGCTTGACCAGCTTGCCGAATTCGCGGGACCGGGCATGGACTTCATAAAGCATTTCGGTATTGCGGCGCTCTTCCCTCTGCAGTTTCTGGAATCGCTCAAGCCGGTCCGGCTCAAGCGTGCCCGCAGCGATGGCCCCCTGCACGGCGCAGCCGGGTTCGCTGGTATGGCTGCAATTCGAGAATCGGCATTGAACGGACAATGCGGCGACATCGTCGAAAACGGTCTCGATGCCGCCGGCAACATCGACCACCTGAATTTCACGCATGCCCGGGGTGTCGATCAGCCAGCCGCCGGTTTGCATGCGGTGGAGAGAGCGGCCTGATGTGGTGTGGCGGCCGCGCGAATCATCCTCGCGGATTGCCGCGGTTTCCTGAACCGCGCTCTGCAGCAGGCTGTTGATGATTGTTGACTTGCCGACGCCGGACGAGCCCATCAGCGCGACGGTCTGGCCATTTTCCAGCCATGGCGCGAGGCGGATCATGTCCTGCGGGTTCCGCGAATCGACGGCTTCCACCAGCAGGTCATGGCGGATGGCCCGCACCGCATCGAGATAAGGCGCGAGGTCGCCGGACAGATCCGCCTTGGTGATGATGACCACCGGCAGGACACCGGCTTCATGGGCCAGCGCCAGATAGCGCTCAAGTCGCGCGACGTTGAAATCCTGGTTCGCCGAGGTGACGATGAACACGGTGTCAACATTGGCGGCGATCAGCTGCAGGCGGTTTGACTTGCCGGCGTTGCGGCGCTTGAACAGGCTCTTGCGCGGATAAAGCGCTCCGATGCGTTTGGTTTGCGGATCAATGGCAATCCAGTCGCCGATGGTGGGTCGGCCTTCCTCGTCCGTCTGGGGCAAGTTCTGGCGGATCCGGCCGGAAAAATCCGGCCCGGCAACTTCCAGCGCATCGCGGTGGACAGCCATCACGCGGACAGGGATCGTGCCCGCAAAATCGGGGCCGGCTTCGGCGCTCTTGAAAAATTGTGTCCAACCGAAATCGGCCAGTGTCATGCGGCGGGTATCGTTTTCATTCATTGAGGTCATTCCTGAAAACCGATGATAACGATGTTCCGCGGTGGCATGGCCAAAGCGGACATTGCAAAGGGCTGACAGGGATGTTCAATCAAGGACGCCGGTAGCCGGTCGGCAGCCCATAAAGATAACCTATGCGTTCGATGGCCGCTGACAGCGGCTCCAGCGCCACATCCATGGTGTGGCCGCTCGAATGCAGCAGGGTGCGGCCCTCATCGGCAATGATGCCGACATGGCCTTTCCAGAACACCAGATCACCGCGCTTCAAACCGTCGCGCTTGCGGTCAATGGGCGTCCCGATGTTTGCCTCCTGCATCGCGGTATCACGCAGCACGTCGCGGCCGATCATCCGCATGGCCAGACTGACAAGGCCGGAACAGTCGGCGCCGAAAGCCGAGGTTCCGCCCCACAAATAGGGCGTGCCGATCAGTCTCTCGGCCCAGGCAACGTGGTCGTCGCCGTGCCTGCCGATCTTGCGCACATGCTTGGCGACGACGGCTTCGCCCGCATCGGTGATGACATAATCAAGACCGCGCGTTTCGGCCATGCCGGAAATCGAAAACCGGCTGCCCATGGACAGCGCGCGGCGGACCGGCGATTTCATGTCGGGCGCGGAATAGGCAAAGGTGCGCGGCACGGCGATTTCGTGGGTTGGCTTGAGGTGGCCCGGGCCGAGTTCGGCACCGCGCACATAACCGACATAGCCGTCGCGATCCGACTGAACCCAGGACCAGCCATTGCGCGATTCAAACACCTTGACCCGGTCGCCCAGCAGAAGCTGGGTATCGAGACCGGAAGCCGCATCCGGAGCACGGCGGACATCGGCCACCGGCGCGATGACTTCAGCGCGCTTGGCTTCGGCATAGTTGGCAGCCTTGACCTGGCCTTCCAGACGGAAATCGGCAAGGTCAGGCCGGAAAGCATTAAGGCGGGGATCAAGCATGGTCATGATTTCAGTTCCGCAGCTCTGGCAATGATAACATCACCAAGGCGCTCGACATAGAGCGCGCCATCCACTGTCCGGCGGATCAGCACGTTGCGCTTGTCGCGCTCGTCACGGTGGCGCGAAACCAGTTTCAGTGCGCCCATCGTGTCAAGGGCGCGCGTGATGACCGGTTTGGTGACGCCCAGCCGGGCGGCAAGGCCGCGCACGGTGTGCGGCGGCTGGTCGAGATAGATGGTCAACAGGATTGCCGCCTGGCGCATGGACAGGTCAGGCTTGCCGTCGCGCACTTCCGACAGTGAAACGGCCTGCCACAGCCTGAGCGCCTCGGTCGGGCTGAGATCAACGGCCATGCGGCCAACCTTTCATTTCGCTACCGGTTCATTTCGCGCTTTTCAAGCTTTTCGTCAAGCACCGTAGCGATCTGCCAATACTTTGGCGATAGCGCGGATGGCCTGCGCCTCGCCGCCAGCCGGGCCATGCGGCCGGTCATTGGGGTTCCAGGCGAAGATGTCGAAATGCGCCCAGGACTTTGCCCCTGCCGCAAAACGCTTGAGGAACAGCGCGGCAATTATGGACCCGGCAAACCCGTCCGTGTTGACATTGTTGATATCGGCGGCCTTCGACGAAAACTTGCCCTCATAGGCGGGCCATAGCGGCAAGCGCCACAACGGGTCGGCCTGGCTTTCGGAAGCACGGCCCAGTTCCGATGCCAAAGGTTCATCATCGGTATAGAAAGGCGGCAGGTCCGGACCGAGCGCCACGCGGGCCGCCCCGGTCAGCGTCGCCATGTCGATCAGCAGATCGGGCTTTTCTTCGGCGGCCAGCGCCAAAGCATCGGCGAGAACAAGGCGGCCCTCGGCATCGGTATTGCCGATTTCCACCGTCAGTCCCTTGCGGCTTTTCAGGATGTCGCCCGGCCGGAAGGCATTGCCAGAAATCGAATTCTCGACCGCCGGGATAAGCACGCGCAGCCGCAGCCTAAAGC
>JBATMU010000216.1:0-14211 GCA_049289995.1 Rhizobiaceae bacterium
GCAATGTGGCGCGCCATGTCAAACGCGAAGTGGATGCCGGCCACGAGGTCGCGGTGGTCGTTTCGGCCATGTCCGGCAAGACCAATGAGCTGGTTGCCTGGACGCGCGACGCCTCGCCCATGCATGACGCGCGTGAATATGACGCGGTGGTGGCGTCCGGCGAACAGGTGACGTCGGGGCTGTTGGCCATCGCGCTGCAGGCCATTGGCATCAATGCACGGTCCTGGCAGGGCTGGCAGATTCCGATCCGCACAGACAATGCGCATGGCGCGGCCCGCATTCTGGACATTGACGGCACCAAGCTGATCGAGCGCTTCAAGGAAGGCCAGGTGGCGGTGATCGCCGGTTTCCAGGGCATCGGACCCGACAACCGGCTGGCGACGCTTGGCCGCGGCGGTTCGGATACGTCGGCGGTGGCGATTGCGGCGGCCGTGAAGGCGGACCGCTGCGACATTTATACGGATGTGGACGGCGTCTATACGACCGATCCGCGCATCGAGCCCAAGGCAAGGCGGCTTTCCAAGATTTCCTTCGAGGAAATGCTGGAAATGGCTTCGCTCGGCGCCAAGGTCCTGCAAGTGCGCTCGGTTGAGCTTGCTATGGTCCACAAGGTGCGCACGTTCGTGCGTTCCTCATTTGACGATCCGGATGCGCCGGGCATGGGGGATTTGATCAATCCGCCGGGAACACTCATTTGCGACGAGGAAGAAATCGTGGAACAGGAAGTCGTCACAGGCATTGCCTACGCCAAGGATGAAGCCCAGATTTCGCTGCGTCGCGTGGCCGACCGGCCAGGTGTCTCGGCAGGCATTTTCGGTCCGCTCGCCGAAGAGCACATCAATGTCGACATGATTGTCCAGAACACATCCGAGGACGGCTCGAAGACCGACATCACCTTCACCGTGCCGCAGGGCGACCTCAACAAGGCGCTGCATGTGCTGGAAAAGGTGAAGCAGGATGTCGGCTTTGACGTCGTGCAGTCGGAAGCGGGCATGGCCAAGGTGTCGGTGATCGGCATCGGCATGCGCAGCCATGCCGGTGTTGCCGCAACCGCCTTCAAGGCAATGGCCGGCAAGGGCATCAATATCCGCGCCATCACCACATCCGAGATCAAGATTTCGATACTGATCGACGGCGCCTATGCAGAACTTGCGGTTCGCACTTTGCATTCCGTCTACGGTCTGGATAAGCAGTAAGGAAGAATGACAGGCGTTCGGTAAGCGGCGTCACTTTGTGATTCGCCGGTATTGACCGTTGGAGAGACCCCGTATGCGAGACCCATCAGGCGGGCCAAGGGTGCTTCTCAGGCGGCTTCGCGAAATCATGGCGGAGCCCCTTGAGCCGCAGGCGCGCCTCGACCGCATCGTCCGCGAAATTGCCTCCAACATGGTCGCCGAAGTCTGCTCGCTTTATGTGCTGCGTGCCGATTCGGTGCTTGAGCTTTATGCCACCGAGGGCCTCAATCCGCAGGCCGTGCACCAATCGCAGCTGCGCCTCGGCCAAGGCCTGGTCGGCACGATTGCCTCAAGCTCGCGGGCGCTCAACCTGTCGGATGCGCAAAGCCATCCGGCTTTCACCTATCTGCCGGAGACCGGCGAAGAGATCTATCATTCCTTCCTCGGCGTGCCGGTGATGCGGGCCGGCCGGTCGCTGGGTGTGCTGGTCGTGCAGAACAAGACCAAGCGCAGCTACCGCGATGATGAAGTCGAGGCGCTCGAAACCACGGCGATGATCATTGCCGAAATGATCGCCACCGGCGATCTGGCGCGAATTGCGCGTTCAGGCATCGAGCTTGACCTCAAGCGACCGGCGAGCTTCACGGGCCTGTCATTCAATGACGGGGTGGGCCTCGGCCATGTGGTGCTGCACGAGCCGCGCATTGTGGTCACCAATCTGTTCAACGAGGACAGCGAAGCCGAAGTGCGCAGGCTTGGCGACGCTCTGGGTTCGCTCAGGCTGTCGATCGACGATATGCTGTCGCGCCGCGAAGTGGCATTCGAAGGCGAACACCGCGAGGTGCTGGAAGCCTACCGGATGTTTGCCCATGACCGCGGCTGGGTGCGGCGGCTGGAAGAGGCCATCCGCAACGGCCTGACGGCGGAAGCCGCCGTCGAAAAGGTGCAGGGCGATACGCGCGCGCGCATGGTCCATATGGCCGACCCCTATCTGCGCGAACGGCTTTCCGATTTTGACGATCTCGCCAACCGGCTGCTCAGGCAATTGATGGGACGCGGTCCCGAATCCCTGGCTGCCAGCCTGCCGCGCGATGCGATCATCGTCGCCCGGTCAATGGGCGCGGCGGAACTCCTGGACTATCCGCGCGAAAAGCTGCGCGGGCTGGTGCTGGAAGACGGGGCCGCCACCAGCCATGTGGTGATCGTCGCCCGCGCCATGGGCATTCCGGTGACTGGCCAGGCCAAGGGCGCGGTGTCCATGGCAGAAAATGGCGATGCGGTCATTGTCGATGGCGATGGCGGCTCGGTGCACTTGCGGCCGCCGCCGGAGCTTGAATCGTCCTACGCCGAAAAGGTGCGGTTTCGCGCCAAGAAGCAGGCGCTTTACCGCGAAATGCGCGCCCGGCCTTCAGTGTCGCGTGATGGCGTCAAGGTTGACCTTCTGATGAATGCCGGGCTGGCCGTGGACCTGCCGCAGCTGGACGAGGCCGGCGCAGAGGGCATTGGCCTGTTCCGGACCGAACTGCAATTCATGGTGGCCTCGACCTTCCCTCGCGCCGAAGCCCAGGAAAAACTCTATGCGGATGTGCTGAATGCAGCACGCGGCAAACCGGTGACCTTCCGCACGCTCGATATCGGCGGCGACAAGGTGCTGCCCTATTTTTCTGCCGCCCAACAAGAAGAAAATCCGGCTTTGGGCTGGCGGGCGATCCGGCTGACGCTCGACAAGCCGGGCCTGATGCGTACCCAGATCCGGGCGCTGTTGAAGGCGGCGGGCGGGCGTGAGCTCAAGGTCATGCTGCCAATGGTGACCGAAATCCGCGAAATCCGCGAAGCCCGCGAGATGATCGACCGCGAAGTGCGGCATTTGTCGAAGTTTGGCCACCTCCTGCCCAACAGCCTGAAGCTTGGCGCGATGATCGAAGTGCCGGCCTTGCTCTGGCAGCTCGAAGAGCTGATGGCCGAGGCCGATTTCGTCTCGGTCGGTTCCAATGACCTCTTCCAGTTTGTCATGGCCACCGACCGTGGCAATGCGTTGGTCGCCAACCGGTTTGATCCCTTGTCGGCACCATTCCTGAGGGTGCTCAAGCAGATCGCCGAGGCAGGCAATTCCACGGGCACCCCGGTGACGCTGTGCGGCGAACTGGCCGGCAAGCCGATATCGGCAATGGCGCTGCTGGGCCTCGGCTATCGCTCGATTTCAATGTCGCCGGCGTCCATTGGGCCGGTCAAATCCATGCTGATGGATCTGGACATCGGCAAGCTGTCCTCGGCGCTGTGCACGCAGCTTTCGGCGCGCGGGCCAGCTGGATCGTGCCGAAAGCTCCTTGAAGAGTTTGCCGCGCAAAACGGCATTCCGGTCTGAGCGATGATTGTTTTGCCGCCCGAACGCCTCGACCGCGTGCTCAAGCGCTTTGAGCTTCTTGAAGCGCAGATGGCGGCTGGCCCGTCAGCAGAAGAGTATGTGAAGCTCGCCTCCGAATATGCCGAACTGCGCGACATGGCGGCCAAGGTCAGGGAGTTGAAATCGGCGGAGGCTGAGGCCGAGGGGCTTGAGGCGCTGATTGCCGACAAGGCCAATGACCCGGACATGATTGCACTTGCCGAGGCGGAAAAGCCGGAACTTGATGCGCAGATCGAAGCGCTCAGGCGCGACGTGCAAATCCTGCTTCTGCCGCGCGACGCTGCCGATGAGCGCAGCGCGATCCTTGAAATCCGCGCCGGGACGGGCGGCGACGAAGCCGCGCTTTTTGCCGGTGATCTCTACCGGATGTATGAGCGCTATGCAGCGCTCCAAGGCTGGAAGACTGAACTGGTTTCAGCCAGCGACGGCGAAATGGGCGGCTACAAGGAAATCATCGCGACAATTTCCGGACGCGGCGTGTTCTCGCGGCTGAAATTCGAATCGGGCGTGCATCGCGTACAGCGCGTGCCGGACACAGAGGCCAGCGGCCGCATCCACACGTCGGCGGCAACGGTCGCCGTACTGCCCGAAGCCGAAGAGGTCGACATCGACATCAAGCCGGAAGACATCCGCATCGATACGATGCGGGCGTCGGGTGCGGGCGGCCAGCATGTCAACACCACCGATTCGGCGGTGCGCATCACCCATCTGCCGACCGGGCTGGTGGTCGTTCAGGCCGAAAAATCGCAGCACCAGAACCGGGCGCGGGCCATGCAGGTGCTCAGGGCGCGGCTCTATGACATGGAGCGGACGCGGGCGGCTGATGAACGCTCCGAATCACGGCGCAGCCAAGTGGGCTCCGGCGACCGCTCCGAGCGCATCCGCACCTATAATTTTCCGCAAGGCCGGCTCACTGACCACCGCATCAACCTGACGCTTTACAAGCTTGACCGGGTGATGGAGGGCGATCTTGATGATGTGATCTCGGCGCTGATAACCGATCACCAATCAGCGCTGATTGCCGGAATGGATGAGGCCGGGTGAGCACGGCCATCAGCCTGTTGCAGCGCATCCGCAACCAGCTTGCCGGGCACAATGTTGCCGATGCCGCCCATCTTGCACGGCTGCTGATTGCCGAACTCGGCGGCGTTGCCATGACAGATCTGGCTGCAGGGAAAGACATTCAAATCAATTCGCAATCCGCTGCGGCCATTGAAAATGCTGCGCGCCGGCTCATTCAGGGGGAGCCGCTGCACCGCATTTTGGGCGCACGCGAATTTTACGGGCTGAAACTGGCGTTGTCGCCAGCCACGCTTGAACCCAGGCCGGACACCGAAACGCTGGTCGACCTGGTCTTGCCGTTCGTCCATGAGACCACGGATAAAACCGGTTGCTGCCGCATTCTTGATCTTGGAACCGGAAGCGGGGCCATCGCGCTTGCCTTGTTGTCGGCCGAGCCGAAGGCAATGGCCATCGGCACAGACATATCCGGGCCTGCGGTCGAGACCGCGCTGCGCAATGCGCATGCACACGGCCTATCGGATCGCTTTTCCGGCCTTGTTTCCGACTGGTATTCGGCCGTCACCGGAACATTTGACCTTATCGTTTCCAATCCGCCCTATATTGCCACCGCCGATCTGGCCAGGCTGGACCGGAACGTGCGCGAGCATGATCCGCTTGCCGCGCTTGATGGCGGACCGGATGGAATGTCGCCATACCGGGTGATCGCCGCAGGTGGCCTGGCGCATCTGGCGGAAGATGGGATGATCGGCGTGGAGACGGGTTTTGACCAGCGGAAAAGCGTCGACGGCTTGTTTGCGGGACACGGCTTTTGCCTGGTTGAAGCGCGGCGGGATCTGGGTGGAAATGACCGGGCGATGCTTTTTGCGCCGCCAGGGGTTCATGCCGCGCCCAATAAAAAGCTTGGCATGGCGGAGTGAATGTGCTTAGGGTCTGCCTGCCGGATGAGACGAAGCAGACTGTGCTGATGTGATTCCGTTCCCATTGAAACAAGCTGTCTTCTGGCGTGAATATCGCCATGGCTTCGTGCGGGGATCAGCCGGCAGGTCAATGCAGGATTTTCGGACGGCGGCGATGAAACAGGCCGCTCCCACAAAGACCCGAAGCAGGCGGCTCCGGGCTCCTCTCAACCCAAAAGAAGTGCGAAGTATGAGGCCAAACCAGCAGAACCGGCGCATGCGCGGGCGCAACAACAACAATAACAGCGGCAACAACAACAACCGCAAGGGCCAGAACACGCTCAACCGCAATTACGAGAGCAATGGCCCTGACGTGAAGATCCGCGGTTCGGCCCAGCAGATCGCCGAGAAATACACGACGCTGGCGCGTGACGCGCACAGTTCCGGCGACCGCGTCATGGCGGAAAATTACCTGCAGCATGCCGAGCACTACAATCGCATCATCGCCGCAGCTCAGCTTCAGATGCCGAATGCCGGCAACATCCAGCAAGGGCAGGATGACGACGACGACAATGTGCAGGATAATGATTTCGACAATCAGGACTTCAACGAGCCGCGCCAGCAGCAGATCGCGGCGCCGGAAGGTGCGGGTCCGCAGCCGGTGATCGAAGGCATGCCGGCTGAAGTCTCGCTCGAAGGGGAACGTCCGCAGCAGCGCGACCGCAACTTCCGCAACCGCGACCGCAACAACCGGCCGCCGCGCGAGCCGCGTGAACCGCGCGACGAAATCCCCGTGGTTTCCGCCCAGCCCGAACCGGTTGCGGTGATCGAGGCTGTGCAGCAGCCCAGCGAAGCGGTCAGGCGCCCGCGCCGTCCGCGCCGCCCGGCTGATGACGCCGTTGCTGTCAATGGCGATGACGCTGCCGATATCGGCGCATCCGGCCTTTTGGCGACCCTGTCGCGCGGCGCGCGCGATGAAGCGCCGGCGTCTTCAGACGAATAAATTCATTTGCCATGCCAGAACCCGCGCGTGCTTCGGCATGCGCGGGTTTTTCTTTGCGCGTTTGCGCCTTTCGTGCCTGAAAATCCCTTGAGACGCTGAGAAACAATTCCCATATCCATGGGATCAGGGCCTGCCATTGCGGGGGCCCGTCACCAGAGACCTGCGCGGCGCCGCCAGTCGGGCCGCAGATGGAAACGGAGACTGTCATGAACACAGAGAAATATTCCGACCGCGTGCGCGGCTTTATCCAATCCGCACAGACGGCGGCCCTTTCGCGCAACCATCAGCAATTCCTGCCTGAGCATTTGCTGAAAGTCCTCGTCGATGATGAAGAGGGCCTGGCTGGCTCGCTGATCGAACGGGCGGGCGGCGACGGCCGCGCCGTGCGGCTGGCGCTTGATGCGGCGCTCAATGCGCTGCCCAAGGTCGAAGGCGGCAACGGCCAGCTCTATCTTTCGCAGCCGCTGGCCAAGGTGATGGCGGCAGCCGAAGAGATCGCCAAAAAAGCCGGCGACAGCTTTGTCACGGTCGAGCGGCTGCTGGTTGCCATGGCCATCGAGAAATCGGCGAAGACCGCAGATGTCCTGGCCAAGGCCGGCGTGACCGCGCAGGCGCTGAACCGTGTCATCGAAGAGGTCCGCAAGGGCCGCACTGCCGATTCGGCCAGCGCCGAGCAGGCCTATGACGCACTGAAGAAATATGCGCGTGACCTGACGGCTGCCGCCCGCGCCGGAAAGCTTGATCCGGTCATTGGCCGCGACGATGAAATCCGCCGCACGGTGCAGGTGCTGTCGCGCCGCACCAAGAACAATCCGGTGCTGATTGGCGAACCTGGCGTTGGCAAGACGGCGATTGCCGAAGGGCTGGCGCTCCGGATCGTCAATGGCGACGTGCCCGAATCGCTGAAAGACAAGCAGTTGATGGCGCTCGACATGGGCGCACTGATTGCCGGGGCAAAATATCGCGGCGAGTTCGAAGAGCGGCTGAAAGCCGTTTTGTCGGAAGTCACGTCGGCGGCTGGCGGGGTCATCCTGTTCATCGACGAAATGCACACGCTGGTCGGCGCAGGCAAGGCGGAAGGGGCGATGGACGCGTCCAACTTGCTGAAACCGGCGCTGGCGCGCGGCGAACTGCATTGCGTTGGCGCCACCACGCTTGATGAATACCGCAAGCATGTTGAAAAAGACGCGGCACTGGCGCGGCGTTTCCAGCCGGTTTTCATCGCCGAGCCGACGGTTGAAGATACCGTCTCGATCCTGCGCGGCCTCAAGGAAAAGTATGAACAGCACCACAAGGTGCGGATCGCCGATGCGGCGTTGGTGGCGGCCGCTGCCCTGTCCAACCGCTATATCACTGACCGATTCTTGCCCGACAAGGCGATCGACCTTGTGGATGAGGCGGCGTCGCGGCTGCGCATGCAGGTCGACACCAAACCCGAAGCGCTGGATGAAGCGGACCGGCGCATCTTGCAGCTCAAGATCGAGCGCGAGGCGCTGAAGATCGAAAAGGATGAGGCGTCGCGCGACCGACTGAACCGGCTCGACAAGGAATTGGCGGGCCTCGAGGAGGAATCCACCCGGCTGACCAATGTCTGGGCAGCGGAAAAGGCCAAGCTCGGTCTTGCCGCCGACCTGAAAAAGCAACTGGACGAGGCGCGCAATGAATTGGCGATCGCCCAGCGCAAGGGCGAATTCCAGAAGGCCGGTGAACTGGCCTATGGCCGGCTGCCCGATCTGGAAAAGAAGCTGAAGGAGGCGGAAGCCCATGATGGCGCGGGTTCGATGGTCGAAGAGACCGTCACGCCCGACCATGTGGCGCAGGTCATTTCGCGCTGGACCGGCATTCCGGTTGACAAGATGCTTGAAGGCCAGCGCGACAAACTGCTTCGCATGGAAGACGAAATCGCCAAGCGCGTGGTCGGCCAAGGCGAAGCGGTGCAGGCGGTGGCGCGGGCGGTGCGCCGTTCGCGGGCCGGGCTTCAGGATCCGAACCGGCCGATCGGCTCGTTCATGTTCCTTGGGCCGACAGGCGTCGGCAAGACCGAACTGACCAAGGCATTGGCCGGCTTCCTGTTTGACGATGAGAGCTCGATGGCCCGCATCGACATGAGCGAATACATGGAAAAACACTCGGTATCGCGGCTGATCGGCGCGCCCCCGGGCTATGTCGGCTATGACGAGGGCGGCGCGCTCACCGAAGCGGTGCGGCGCAGACCCTATCAGGTCGTGCTGTTTGACGAGATCGAAAAGGCGCATCCGGATGTGTTCAACGTGCTCCTGCAGGTGCTCGATGACGGACGGCTGACCGATGGACAGGGCCGCACGGTGGATTTCCGCAACACGCTCATCATCATGACCTCCAATCTCGGTTCCGAATATCTGGTCAATCTGGCCGAGGATCAGGATGCGGAAGCTGCGCGGGCGGATGTGATGGCGGAGGTCAAAGCTGCGTTCCGGCCGGAATTCCTCAACCGGATTGATGATGTGATCCTGTTTCACCGGCTCCGCCGCAAGGATATGGGCCAGATCGTCCGCATCCAGCTTGCCCGGCTCGAAGCGCTGCTTGCCGACCGCAAGATCACGCTCAGCCTTGATGAAGAGGCGATCAACTGGCTGGCGGCCAAGGGCTATGACCCGGCCTATGGCGCACGTCCGCTCAAGCGGGTCATGCAAAAAGACCTGCAGGACCCGCTGGCCGAAAAAATCCTGGGCGGTGAGATTTTTGACGGTTCGGAAGTCCGCGTCACTGCCGGTTCGGACCGGTTGATCTTCCGGGCCAATGAGCCTGCCGTTCAGGCAGCATGACGAAAGCGGGCGCAATGGACGTTGACCAATTCAATGCACATTGCGCCGCGCTTGGCCCCACCACCCATGTTGTGCAATGGGGCGGGGCGCATGTCTGGAAGATCGGCGGAAAAGTTTTCGCCATTGGCGGCTGGTCCGGCGGACCGGGTTTGGCCATCACGTTCAAGTGTTCGCCGATGAGCTTTGAGCTTCTGAAAGGCCAACCTGGCCTCCGGCCGGCGCCCTATCTGGCGTCGCGCGGCATGAGCTGGATCCAGCGTACCAGCGCGGAAAGCCTCGATGATGACGGATTGCGCACCTATCTTGCGGAAAGCTTTCGGCTTGCCGGACTTGGGCTGACGCGCAAGGCGCGGGCCGAACTGGGCCTGTCCTGAAAAGTTGCGCCAGACGCCGCCTGCCGTTTTCATGCCGCGTTCATCTTGCACATTGCATCCTGTTCCTGCGGCGGGCGCAAGAAGGTGATGCTGAAGCAATGAAACATGCATTGAGCGCGGTGATTTTGGCGGCAGGCCTGGGCTTGCCGGTTTTGACAGGCGGTGCGCATGCCCAGAACCAGCAGGTGGCGCAGGGCCGCGACATCATCATCCGCCACGACCGGCTCGGGCGGCGTGTCATCGTTGACGCCTGGACCGGCGACATCATTTCGGTCGGCCCGCTGCCGGGCGAAGGCCGCAACATCCGCCGCGAGGCGCGGCGGGAAGCGCGCCGCGAGGCGCTCCGGAGGCTCGACGATGGGCAGGGCGGATTTTTTGAAGATGAGGCTGAAGATGATTTTGCGGAGGTTCGCCCCGAAGACAACTGGCGCGATGCCCCCGCGGATATAATCGCCGCACCCGAACAGCCGCGAATCCGCAAAAAGGCGCCTGCGCCGGAAAAACCCGCAAATGCGAAGATCGCGCGCGCGCAGCAAGACAAAGCGGCAGTAACCGGCGGCGTTGCCGTCAAGGCCAAGCCAGCGCCCGAAGCCCAGCCGTTTCCCGGCGGACAAAAAGGCGCCGGCAGCAAGGATGTCGCGAAAATCCAGGTGATTCTCGACCGGGCCGGGCTTTCGCCGGGCGCCATTGACGGCAAGACCGGCCAGAATTTCGCCCATGCGCTGGAGGCCTACCGGCAAAAAACCGGGCAGGGGCTGGATCCATCTGATCTCGCGCGCATCGAGGAAGCGCTGGCCGAGACCGGCGGGGCAGCCTTTGCGAGCTACCAGATCACGGCACCGGATGCCGCAGGTCCGTTTGTCGCGTCCATTCCGTCCGACTATGGCGACAAGGCGCGGCTTGACCGGCTGTCCTATACCTCAACGCTGGAATTGCTGGCAGAGCGCTTCCACATGTCGGAAAGCTATCTGAAGGCGCTCAATCCGCAGGCGACGTTCAAACGGCCCGGTGAACGGATCATGGTTGCGGCAGTTGGCGCGCCGGCAAAAGGCGCAGTCCGGCGAATCGTCGCCGACAAGGGCCGTGAACAAGTTCTGGCCTATGACGGGGCCGGCCGGCTGGTTGCCGCCTATCCGGCAACCATCGGCTCGTCGGATACTCCGTCGCCTTCCGGCACGGTGGCCGTCGAACGAATCGCGCTTGATCCGGAATATACCTACAATCCCAAGCTCAATTTCAAACAGGGCGCCAATGACAAGGTCTTGCGGATTCCGCCCGGCCCGAACGGCCCGGTCGGCTCGGTGTGGATCGCCCTTTCCAAGCCGACCTATGGCATCCATGGCACGCCCGAACCGGCGCAGATCGGCAAGACCAATTCGCATGGCTGCGTCAGGCTGACCAATTGGGATGCGATGGAACTCGCCAAACTGGTCAGCCCGGGCGTCAGCGTGGAATTTTCGGACTGAATTGAACCGCCTCGATTCGGGGAATCAGCGTCAGTTTTGGACAGCGGCGACCTTTTGCGGCGTCTCGCCGTCGCCAAGCAGGGTCTCGATGCGCTGGCGCTCGCGCTTGAAGGCGGCCAATTCTGCGCCCTTGAGAGAACGGCCATTGGGCAGGCGCACACGCATGGCGTCAACCTTGGTGCCGTTGACGATCAGCTCGTAATGCAGGTGCGCGCCGGTCGACAGGCCGGTCGTGCCGACATAGCCGATGACCTGGCCCTGGCGGACGCGGGCGCCGGGCACGACATTGCCGGCAATGCGGCTCTGGTGGCTGTAGGATGTCTGATAGCCGTTGGTGTGGCGAATGATGGTCTGCTTGCCATAGCCGCCGGCCCAGCCGGCCTTTTCAACTATGCCATTGCCAGACGCGATGATCGGCGTGCCGGTCGGCGCACGCCAATCGACGCCGGTATGCATTTTCAGATAGCCGAGAATCGGATGGCGGCGCATGCCGAAGCCAGAGCGGAATTCGCCATTTGGCACCGGATTGCGCAGCAGGAACTGGCGGGATGAACGGCCATTCTCGTCAAAGAAGTCGGCACTGCCGTCAGCCATGCGGAACCGGAAAAAGCTGCGTGTCGCGCCCGAGAATGTCGCCTTGACATAGAGAAGCTCGGAAGCTTCCGATGCCTCGTTGTTTTCGTCGGGGTTGGAAAAGAAGACGTCAATGCGGTCGGTGGGGTTGATCCGTGTCTGGTAATCGACATCGGCAGCCAGAAGACGGACCAATTGGCCGGTCAATTGCCGGGAAAGCCCATAGGAATAGGCAGCCCGGTAAACGCCGTCATAAACCGAAGGCAGGTCGCCGCGCACCCGCACCGGCTGCGGCGCATCCTCGAAGGCTGATTCGACCGCCGGATTGCGCTCGGGTTCGTCGGTTGCCACGCGCTGGCCCTGATCGTTGAGCGCGATGGTCAGGACATGATCGCCCTTGTCGTAGACGCTGGCCCGGACGATCCGGTCTGATGGCTCGCCCGATTCCAGCCCCAGGCGCAGCACCGCGCCCTGTTCAAGTGACTTCACGTTGAGGATCTTAACCAAAGCGGAGGCCATCTTGGCGGATTCATCGTCCTGATAGCCGGCGTCAGACATGGCCTCGGCGATCTTGCGGGTCGACCGGAAAGGGATGATGTCCTCGGCGAAGGACGGGCTTGCCGCCTCGCCGCGGCCGCGCGGCGTTACTGAAATGTTTTCCTGCAGGACACGGGCGCTGATGCCAGCGGCGAGCGCGCCAGCCCCTAGCGAATCGCCGAACCGCTGCGGATCGACATAGGGCAGGGCAGCGGCGCGGACAGTTCCGTCGGTCAGGATCGAAGCCGAGGTGCGCACGATGGCTTCAACCTCGTCGATTGCCATGCGAGCGTTTTCACCAAAGGCAAGCTGTCCCGGCGGGAACGGCGAAACCTGCAAACTGACTTCGCTTTCAACCTTCTCGCCATAGATCAGCGCGGTTTCCAGCACTTGCACCGGCGCGTCGTCATTGGCAAAAACCACCAGAGGATCGAATGCGGGATATTTGCGGTTGGTCGTATAGCCGGCCGCCAGCGCCATTTTGACACTCATGAAGGGCGCCATGCGAACGACGTCGCTATCGCCGACCTTGGTGATGGTGGAAATTTCCATGCGGCGGCGGTCACGCGCCTTTGTCACCTGGGGTGGAGGGGCCAGCCGGACAGTCTTGGCCAGTTCGCCGGCTGCGCCTTCATCCTTGACGCCATCCAGCCGGGCGATCTCGGCCGGGGTGGCCAATTGCTGGCGGCCGTCGAGGGCGGCAACCAGCGCCACTCCCATCAATATGGAAGAGGTCAGCCCTGTCAGGAATGTGCCAGAAAGCCAGCGTGCCGATATCTCCCGGCGATCAGGCGGACCGCTGCGGCCGTCGCCCAAAAGCGGCGGCGCATCGCCAAGTTCCAGCCGTGTCGCCAGTGTTGCCGTCATCAGGGCCCTGCAAGATGGTCCGGCAGCGCGCCGGACCGTTGGACTTCGAAGCTGTTCTGCCCGCCGCTTGGCGCCAAGTCAACGAAAGCGCCGTCCGGCTATCAGCATCCAATGCGGCTGCAATGTGATAAAGTGCCGGAATAGGCCGGTTTTGCCGGCTTTTTTGTCCAGTTGGAAAAAAAGCGAAAAAACTTCAAAATCCGTGTTGACACTTTGAGCAGCCCCCGCCTATAAGACGGCCACAACGAGGGCGGCGCGCCGCTGGCGCAGAGAAATTCGCCCTTGTGAAATCAAGAGAGCCGCGTGAGCGACACTCGACCGGGTCCTAGCCAAAAGCGACAGGCCCAAGACACTGCGTCATGCAATGTCTGTTCTTTGAAAATTGAATAATGAAGAAAGAGAAACGTGGGCGGCAGAGTTCCTGCGGAATGCCAACCTTCGGGTGAAGCATTCCAAACGAGACTTTGGCGGATCACGTTTTGAGAGAATAAGTCTACCAGAGCGTTGTGACTTCGGTCATTGCGTTCAGGTGTGAATGTTCTCGTCAATTCAAATGCGTGACCATAAAAGCCAAATCAAAGTCTTAAAAACTTGAGAGTTTGATCCTGGCTCAGAACGAACGCTGGCGGCAGGCTTAACACATGCAAGTCGAGCGCCCCGCAAGGGGAGCGGCAGACGGGTGAGTAACGCGTGGGAATCTACCCATCTCTACGGAACAACTCCGGGAAACTGGAGCTAATACCGTATACGTCCTTCGGGAGAAAGATTTATCGGAGATGGATGAGCCCGCGTTGGATTAGCTAGTTGGTGGGGTAAAGGCCTACCAAGGCGACGATCCATAGCTGGTCTGAGAGGATGATCAGCCACACTGGGACTGAGACACGGCCCAGACTCCTACGGGAGGCAGCAGTGGGGAATATTGGACAATGGGCGAAAGCCTGATCCAGCCATGCCGCGTGAGTGATGAAGGCCCTAGGGTTGTAAAGCTCTTTCAACGGTGAAGATAATGACGGTAACCGTAGAAGAAGCCCCGGCTAACTTCGTGCCAGCAGCCGCGGTAATACGAAGGGGGCTAGCGTTGTTCGGAAT